>NZ_JAJRBM010000256.1 GCF_028679455.1 Methanospirillum sp.
AAGAATTCGGTTTTTCTAAAACACAGTCCTTGATATGCATGGAAGTCAGAAAAATAATGATGCATTCAAAAAATAATACAAAGACTGGTGCTTAATGGTAAAAACACTATTTTTTTTGGAAGCTCCTGAAAAAATTGATAAGATCCTCAGCGATGGCGCGAAAACAACAGGGCAATCCGTATATGTCTCACTTTCTCCCAGTGCCTCGTATGCCTTTGAAAGATCCAATATTCCCTATAAATCTGTTCGGGACTTTGGTGGCGGCGAAGAAAGATATCAGCAGGGTTTGGAAAATTTTCAAAGAATTGACCGGATAACGACAATTCTCGATAAGGAACTTGCGTATATTCATGGAGTTCCTACATTGACACCGGCACGCTATTCAATATATCCTCTCAAGGTCCTCTTTGATGTCCTATGGAATACAATCCATATTTTAAAAAGAATTATTGACACCGAACAACCGGATTTCATTCGTATTTATGCAACAAATAAAATCAAATCTGTAAATGGAGTATATACATTTTCAAGTGATGAATCGGTATTTGCTGAAGTATTAACCATGACGGGATGGGGTATCCCGGTTGAGATAATTCAGGATATCGATTCAAGCATTCCGAACCCACGGGTAACCGAAAAGAAAAAAACAATTACCACTCTTTTATTGACTTGGATCAAACAACGGGATCTCATTTTTAATTTGGGATTGATCGGCAAACGGGAGGGGATTGGATCCATAGCGACGGCGTTATGGTATTACATTATGACTTGGTATCGGAAACCCGTTCTCATCTATGAAAGCGGGTATAATTGGGACGATTCCCTGATTGAACTTCATAAGGGGGGAATACTCCCGATTTACCGGATTATGGATAAGACATTCAATGAGACGGTCTCAAAGGACAATGGTTACCGGGAAACCGTTCGGAAAGTGTGCAATGTACACCTTGGGATAAGAGAATTTGATCACATTCTAGGCATTGACGTATCAGCATTCTTTTTTGAGATTCTATCACAGATAATCGATAAATCGATACAGGAATCAGTTGTCGTGTATCCACTTGCCCGAAAAATAATCTACAAGAAAAAAATCCGCTGCCTTCTCCATTCAGTCCGGGAACGTGCAATTGGTCATGTTATTATTCAGGCAGCACACGATGCGGGGATTCCCGTTGTTTCATGGCAGCATGGGGGTGCCGGATATTGTTATCATCCTATGATGCCCTTTATTGAATTTATCAACTCTGACTGGCATTTTGTTTTCGGTGAAGGAGTTGCTGATAGTTATCGTTCCACTTCAGAGAGAATCGGAATGGAGAAAATTCCGGTTTTTGTTCCGGTGGGATCCAGTTCGCTTGACACGTTTCATAAGAATAATAAAAAAACAACCATAAACGAAACTAAAAACCCCGTGGTTTACATCACCACGGAATACCTGCGGAACGGCTATATGATCTCACAGCCGTTTGATCCTGTTAGCCGGGATGAACAGATCTGGGGCATACAGAAGCAGATAATTAATCTCGCTAAGAGAAATCCTGAAACGGAATTCATAATCAAATTGCATCCCAAACATAAAGATAAAGAGCCGCTCAAGAGTTACCTGTTTGATCACGAAATCCACAATGTGAAACTTATCACGTCAGAAATGACCGTACGGGAACTTACGGATGGTGCGGGTGTGGTTGTTTTTGATCTGATATCAACGGGAATTCTCCAGGTACTCACAACGGATCTACCGGTTTTTGTCTACTCTGGGTTACATCAGATTGATGAACAGACGATTATCAGATTAAAGAAACGTGCATCTGTCAACGGACGATCTGAAGAGATAATCGGAGATCTCGAGAAATATATCTGCACCAAGAAGACTATAAATCAAAGCAGGGATACGATGGACCGTGAATTTATCATTGGATATGGTACTGATATCAATAATTGTAAAAGTGCAGAAAATGCTGTAAGAAAATTAAATGAAATACTATTATGAGCTCATTTTTGGGGGATAGGGAGAGTGATTACAGTGATTCGTGAACATTACCACATCTGTTGAATATTCTGCATCTCAATTAGATATACAGAAAATTTCAATCGCATGCACCATTGACAGAGAACGTATTTATTTTTTAAAAAAGTACCTTATGGTGAAATGTATGTCAAATCCAGAAATCTTTTTCTCCAATAAAAAGGTTTTAATCACCGGCGCCAGTGGATTTATTGGCAGGCATTTACTGCACCAGGTACACACGTACGGTTCTCATATCTCTACAATTAGTAGGAATAATAATGATTTTCCCAAAGACGTTGAACAACATATTGTTGACATAACGGACACTAATGCTATTGAAGAATGTGTGCATACGATTCGACCGGATTATATTTTCCATCTTGCAGCATACAAAGAACGAAACGAGAATGTTCAGGGTTTTTATTCATCCGTTGAGACAAATCTTATCGGCAGTTTAAACCTGTTTTCAGCTGTAAAAAATGTAGGTTCCGTCAAATCGATTGTTACACTCGGCACGATAGAAGAATATGGGAATAACAGGCCGCCATTTGATGAACGTTTTCGGGAATCTCCGGTCACGCCATATTCATTTTCAAAGATATGTGTCTCACATATGGGAGAGATGTTTTTTCATCTCTATGGTCTTCCAGTTGTTATTGTACGTCCCGCCCTTACTTATGGGCCCGGTCAGGGAACGGAGATGTTCCTTCCCTCTCTTATCACTTCCCTAATTGAAGACAAACCATTCAATATGACACCGGGAGAACAGACTCGGGATTTTGTCTTTGTAACCGATCTCGTTGAAGGACTAATACTTGCTTCTGTGACTCCAAAAGCTCAAGGTCAGATTATTAACCTCGGAAGTGGAGTTCCCGTAAAACTCATAGATCTTGCAAATACTGTTGAAACCATGACCGGTAAGAAAGGGTTAGTAAACCCTGGGGGAAAATCCTATGGGAAGAACGAAGTGATGGAGTATTATCTGGATATCAGAAAAGCCGGGGACCTGCTGGGATGGAAAGCAAAAACACAGATGGGAGACGGCCTTGCTAAAACAATTGCTTATTACCGGGAAGTGAAAGACCTTTGAAGCATTCGCTCCTCTATTATTCTGACTGCCCTTTTTTTGCGGGTTGTGAAAATATGCTCGTGAATTTTTTCTCCAATGAAGACCTCCAAGAGTCGTTTGATGTTTCATTTATCTACCGGTAGTCACATGGATACGAAAACGGGCTGAAGAGCCGGGTCTTAGTACCTGTTGAAAAAAACCCGGTCTATCTCTATGATCACTATGATCTGTATAACCGAGTAGATACAACCCGCTGGAAAGTATTCCACAAACCATTGAAAATCATCATCAACCTTTTGCTTATCAAGTATGTGTACCTCTTTATAAATTTCATTATATTAAGAAAGATTATCCGAAGAACCCGGATCGATATTCTTCATATTAATAACGGAGGATATCCTGGCGCTTATTCAACAATCGCCATGGTGTTTGCTGCAAAACTGTGTGGGGTCCGAAGGGTCGTCTACGTTGTAAACAACATAGCCCAAGGGTATCACTCGCCGGAACGATGGCTGGATTATATCTTCGATCAGGGAGTTATACGGTATGTCGCACGATTTGTAACCGGTTCGCAGTATGCTGCACAACAGTTGTATGAGAATCTTGGGGTCCCCCAAACCAAGATAATGTACATTCACAATGGTATTGCCCCCCGTGCCGTTACTGAAACAAGGGAACAGGTTATCCAGAGACGGGAATTCCCGGAAAACCGTCTCATTTTTGCCGTAATTGCACTCCTTGAAGAACGCAAAGGTCAGATATACGTGTTGAAAGCATTAAAACAATTCAAAGATACGTACGGTGAATCCACGATGCCCTTCTGCATAATCGAAGGAACCGGAGTTGACGAAGAATCCCTCAAAAAGTTCGTAAAGGAACAGGGATTAGAGGGAGATGTACGGTTCATTGCTCACGAACCGCAGATATTCAATCTGATAAACGCATCCGATTTTATTGTCGTCCCTTCGATAAGAAATGAATTTCCCAACATCCTTCTCGAAGCAATGAGTCTCAGTAAACCCATTATTGGTGTAGATTATCCGGGAATTCCTGAACAAATTGAAGACATGAAATCCGGCCTTCTGGTCAAACCTAAAGATGCAGCAGGTTTAATGTATGCAATGAAAAAAATAATAGACAATAATGATTTAAGAATCACACTTGGGAAAAATGCAAAAATGAAGTTCGAAACACAATTCACCGATAAAATCGCGACCCGCCATTATGTTGAATTGTATAAACAACTTATTGAGGAGATGCCATCATGAAAGTAGGTATTTTGTGTGGGGGGTATGGAACCCGCATCCGGGACGTTGCAGAAAATATCCCTAAACCGATGATCCCCATCGGTGAATATCCCATCCTCTGGCATATAATGAAATATTATGCTTCATGGGGGCATGATAATTTTGTATTATGTCTTGGGTACAAAGGTGACAGTATACGCGATTTTTTTGTGAATTATCGCTCCCATACCATGGATTTTACCATCGATATGAGCGGAAAGACACCTGTTGAATACTATGAGAAACAGATCTCAGAAAACTGGGCCGTAACGCTTGCCGAGACCGGACAGAATGCAATGACCGGGGCAAGGATCAAACGTGTTATGAAATATTTCCAAGGAGAGGAAAACTTTATGCTGACCTATGGGGACGGGGTCGGTAATATTGATATTCAGAAGCTGGTTGACTTTCATACTTCCCACGGGAAAATCCTGACGGTTACCGGGGTCCGGCCCCCAGGCCGGTTTGGGGAACTCCAGTGCGATGATCACGGGTTGGTGACAGAATTTAATGAAAAACCACAGACCTCCGGGGGGAGGATTTCCGGTGGCTTTTTTGTCTGCCGTAATTCAATTTTTGATTACATTGATGACAGGGAAAACAATGTTTTTGAACAGGAACCCCTGCGGAATCTTGTTGCAGACGGTGAAATGATGGTTTTCAAGCATGACGGGTTCTGGCAACCCATGGATACATCACGGGAATATCAGCTCCTCAACCAGATCTATGAACAAAAGAAAGCCCCCTGGGTGAACTGGTGACCACCGATTACGAGATCTTCCGTAATAAACGAGTATTGATAACCGGAGATACCGGTTTCAAGGGTTCATGGCTGGCGTACTGGCTCCATCATCTTGGTGCAAAGGTGTATGGATTTGCCCTCCCTCCCGAGAGAGACTGCGATCATTTCACTGCATTGAACCTTGAAAAACTGATCCATCACCATAATGGTGATGTGAGAGAGTATTCGCAGGTTCGGGATTTCATGAAAAAAATCCAGCCGGAATTTGTATTCCATCTCGCAGCTCAACCCCTCGTACGAAAATCCTATAATGAGCCGAAACTTACATTCGACACTAATGTCGGGGGATCCGTCAATATTTTTGAGGGCGCAAGGGTTACCCCATCGATAAAAGCTCTGATAATGATCACCTCAGATAAATGCTATAAAAATAAGGAATGGTGCTGGGGATACCGGGAGAACGATGAGCTTGGGGGCAAAGACCCCTATAGTGCTTCAAAAGCCGCAGCTGAACTTGTATATTCTGCATATCGGGACTCATTCTTCAATGGCAGGACACACCTTGGGGCAGCAAGTGTCCGGGCAGGAAATGTGATTGGGGGGGGTGACTGGTCCACAGATCGGATTGTACCGGATTGCATCCGGGCCCTTGAGAATAACAAACCTATCGAGTTACGCAATCCGCATGCTACCAGACCCTGGCAACATGTTATGGAGCCATTATCCGGATATCTCCATCTTGCCTCACGTATATATGAGAACCCGAAGCAGTTCAGTGGATCCTATAACTTCGGACCTGAAGGCAGAGAAATGCATACCGTACATGACCTTGCAGAAGAACTGGTTGCTGCATGGGGATCCGGGAAAATTAAAATTACAAAACACGACGGAAATCTCCATGAAGCCGGTCTCCTTCACTTGAATTGCGATAAAGCCCACCACGAACTGAACTGGTATCCGAAATGGGGATTTAAAAAAACTGTTGAGCAGACTGCAAAATGGTACAAATCCGTGAAAGAGGGAGAAAGTGCAAGATCGATAACCAAACAGCAGATTATTGAATATATGGAGAGCTGAACATGATTGAAGGGGTATCCGTCAAACCACTCCGACAGATCCTCGATGAACGTGGCAAAGTAATGCACATGCTGCGATGTGACGATCTGGCATTTCTCAGTTTCGGCGAGATGTATTTCTCGATTGTATACCCTGGAGCGATCAAAGGGTGGCACAATCATAAAAAAATGACCCTTAATATAGCTGTACCATATGGCGCTATCAAACTCGTACTGTATGATGAAAGGGAATCCAGTAAAACCCGGGGGGAGATTCAAGAGATTTTTCTGGGTCCTGAAAATTATTGTCTTGTTAGAATTCCCCCACGGGTATGGAATGGATTCAAAGGAATAGGTTTAACGCAATCACTTGTTGCAGACTGCTCGACAATTCCTTACGATCCTGAGGAGATAGATAGAAAAGATCCCCTTGATCCAAGTATTCCCTATACTTGGGAACTTATCAATAAATGATAAAAACCGAACCATAATCATGAGGAGCCAGAACATCCATGAAAAATGAAAACGAACTTCGCGCGAAAATATTCGAACTCGTAAAACTATTGTATGCCCAAAAAAGCCATGAGGAATTTATTCCCGGCACATCTTATATCAGTTATGCGGGGCGTGTTTATGACGAGAAAGAACTTATCAGCCTCGTTGACGCATCCCTCGATTTCTGGCTTACGACCGGACGCTATACAAATCAGTTCGAAGAAGATCTAGCAAAATATTTGGGTGTCAAATATTGCCTCCTTACCAACTCCGGTTCCTCAGCAAATCTCCTCGCGGTCTCTGCCCTCACCTCACATCAGCTTGGCGAGAGAAAGTTAAAACCCGGTGATGAAGTCATAACAACCGCATGCGGGTTTCCCTCAACACTCAACCCCATCATCCAGAACAACTTAATTCCTGTTTTCATTGATGTCGATATCGGTACATATAATATCCAGACCGGGCAAATTGAGGAGGCATTATCTGAAAAAACAAAAGCGATTGTAATTCCGCATACACTCGGAAACCCTTTTGATCTTGACTCTATAATGAAAATTGTTAAAAAACATCATTTGTGGTTAATTGAAGACAACTGCGATGCACTTGGGTCACGGTATCGTGGAAAATATACAGGCACATTTGGCCATATATCAACCTCCAGTTTCTATCCGGCACATCATATTACCATGGGGGAAGGTGGAGCAGTACTCACCAACGATCCGTTGCTGAAAAAGATCGTTGCATCTTTCCGTGACTGGGGCCGTGATTGTTGGTGTGAACCCGGCTGTGATAATACCTGTAAAAAGCGATTCAACTGGAAATTGGGAGATCTTCCCGCAGGATATGATCATAAATATATATATTCGCACATTGGATATAATCTGAAAGCAACTGATATGCAGGCAGCGATAGGTGTTGAGCAGTTAAAAAAATTACCGGAATTTATCGAGCGAAGGAGAGACAATTTCAACACGTTATATCTGGGCTTAAAAAAATATGAAAACTATTTGATCCTTCCTTATCCGACACCGCATTCAGAACCAAGCTGGTTTGGTTTTC
>NZ_JAJRBM010000257.1 GCF_028679455.1 Methanospirillum sp.
CCATACACCTACGCAATTATTCTATATGAATTGGGAAAGACGGGACCGGCATACAACGGTTCAATCATTGCAACTGACATTGATGAAGAGATGCTCAAAAAAGCAAAAATAGGTGCATACGAGAAAAATGCCCTCGAAAATATGTCAGATTCCCAAATTACCAAGCATTTTGATAAAAAAGAGGATGGGAAATATTATATTAAAGATCATATCAAGCAGATTGTTAAATTCCAGGCACATGATCTTATGACAACATCCCCCATTGCAAGAATGATGGATATGGTGTCATGCCGGAATGTAACAATCTACTTCAATGAACAACAGAAGAAAGGTCTGGTAAAACTCGTTCATGAAAGTCTTGCAAAGGACGGATATTATATCATGGGAATGTCTGAATACATGGCGAAGGATGTCGAACATCTCTTCAAGGCATACAAACCTATGCTGAAAGTTTTTCAAAAGATCGAATAATAAAAATCTCATCCTCTTTTAAAGAGTCCTTTCTTTTTGGGAAGGGGATCAAGACCAGATAATTCACGGTTCAGCTCCTGTTTTTCTTCGTGAGCCTTAATCTCACCGTACATCATATAAAAGTTGAATACTACCCCGATAAGAATCAGCAAACTGCCGATCCATAGCGCTATCCCTTTCGGGCGGATTGCCTCTATCACCCACATTGCTACCAGAATAATTAGCAGGCCAGCAACGTAAAAAGGGCCCCATAGCCTGAGGTTCAGTAGTTTCATCAGGTACTCCACAATATGTATGACAGCTTATTAAATACTCTGATTATTGCGTGAAGATGAGATAATTAAACCGATGAGTAAGTAGATATTTTAACACGTTCTCAAGTGTATGTATGGAATGGGGAGAACAGTTCAGAGAGATAGGGATCATCCTTCTCATCTGCTGCATTCTACTGATCTGTGGTTGTGTGGAGGTAACCCCTCCAGCTGGGACTACAGATGCTGCTGCATATGGATCTGCAGGTTCATCAGGAAATCTGACATCCGGGCTTGACACCAGAACACCAACACCGGTTACCCCTGGAACAGGTACCGCTATTCAATCACCGGGTACGATACAATCCACTCCAGAAGGAGGGTCTAATAATACCACGATGATCCCCCCGGATATTCCAATCGTAAAGGTTACTCCACGCAGTCTGGAAGGACTGCCTGTACCGACTGATACACAGTCATACTCAGCACTCAATAACCGATCAGCAATCGGACCGAATGCTGAATTTATAACGATATACGAGATCAATCATTCTTTTGCAAATGACGCTATTGCGTATGCTTACACGCTTGAAAATCCTCCCATATATATCGATCTCAAATTTATGCCGGTCAACGGAACTGATGTAATCTCATACCAGAAACGAACCGGAGACAAAGAAGGTCAGATCGAGATAACCGTTAACCGGCCACTCAAAGATGCCTGGTTTGAACTACGGGTATACAATCAGAAAGATGGATCAGAGGTACTCAGAGAAGGATTTGGGAAGACATACAGCCAGACAAATAAGACTGTTGTCCTTCGCTCTTCGGGATCATATCAGTTTGATCTTGTTGGCAATCTCATGAATGCAAGTGTGATTCTTAAAGTTTCGGTAAATTCTGCAACGCTCTCCCAGTTCCAGAATGTATCTAACCTGATTGATACCAGGAAAAAGGAGGCAGGACTAATACCTGCAATATACCTGACCCTGTCTGATCTTCCTGCCGACTGGAAAGTTTCAGGCGACATAACTCACACTGATGCAGCATACGAGTCTGTCTTTGTAAATCCCATAACCGGACATAAACTCCAGCAGAATATCAAAAGATATGATTCTACTGAAAAAGCATTAGCAGCACTCGCAGGGTTGAAAACTGCTGCAAGTGCGGAAAGTCCTGCAGCAACCCTGATTGGTCAGGGTGGATTTCAATATGAGTCGGTACGAAAGTCAGAGGTAGCATTCGTTCAGAGTCTCTATCTGGTAGAACTCGTGAGTTACTCAGTCCCGGCAGTAACTCTGGCTGATCTTCAGAAATATGGAGGTCTCATGATCTCCCGAATCAATACTACCGGATAACCTCATTTTTAATCCGATCAGGATTTCAGATCGCGAAATGCCTGAAGATCATTGATATTAGTAAATGTTGTAAGATCAGGATCCAATGCACGGATCTCATGTATAGGTATTATCTTCCGGTTCAGCTCATCGGTGATATCCCTTATTTTCACAGCGGTATGATCTGCAAAAAATCGGAGAAGAGCATCACGCCGGTAAACTGCATGAAGAGGTTCAAGATTGCCATCATCCCAACCCGGGATCGCAACATCCGCATCACCAATCTGGTTAAAAATGTATTCAATTACTACGGATGAGATCAATGGCATATCACAAGCAACCACAAGGATCAGTTCTCCCTGTGCCTGCAAAGCGCCGGTGTGAATCCCTTCTACAGGTCCCATTCCTTTCCTGACATCGATAACACAGGGATAAGAATAACAGGTTGATATGTCAGCTGCCTGTTCTTCATTTCGGCAGCTCATGATGATCTCATCTGTTATCGAACTGAGTACACGAATCTGGCGTTGTAAAAAGGTCTCCCCCTGGTATTCAAACAGATATTTTGCCTGTCCTCCCGCACGAGTCGCCAAACCTCCAAGCAGAATGAGAGCTGATCGCCCAATTTTCCCGGAGATCATGGAAATTCCTGAAAGTTGCGATCATGTTTCATCAGTTTTTTTACCACATCTGCTTCTATCCGTAGGAGCTCCTTTTTGATCCAGACATCAGGAGTGAATCCACCAAGACCGTTTGATGCAACCACCCGGTGGCAGGGGATAATGAGTGGAGTTGAATTTCTACTCATGGCAAGACCAACGGTTCGTGGATTGGTACCTGCCTGTTTTGCAACTTCACCATAGGTTCGGACAGAACCATAAGGGATAGCCAGAACAGCCTGGTAGATATGCCCATAGGTATCTGGCCGTTCAGGGAGAAGGCTTATCATCGGCTCAAGAGTAGTTGTTCTCCCTGCCAGATACCGGGTGATTGGATCAGGTACCGGACCCGGGATACCGGTCCGCTGAAATCTGATTCGATGAACCACCGTATCTTCCCAGGTCACATTTACATACCATAAACCGAGACGACATGAACCCTCACTCACTTCCATCTCCTGATCTGACGGGAAAATTCATCATATGTGCAGAGGACAAGTTCTTCCTGAATCCAAACCGGTAGTCGTGATTTGATCTGTTCTTCAAGAAACCGTTTCTCACCAAAGACCAGAATACCTCGATCCTCAGGGGTTCGAAGCACTCTGCCAAGTGCCTGTTGAACTTTATTGAGAGCCGGAAGTGTATAGGCAAGAAACTTCCCCTCTTCTCCATATCGTTGGGTATAATAATCCATAATCATCTGTCTAACCCGGTTCCAGGGAGCAAGCGGGAGTCCGATAACCATTGCTCCGGTCAACATCTCACCACGGTAATCAAGCCCTTCAGAAAATTTTCCCCCACAAACCGCAAATAAAATCCCGGAACGACCCATACGGGGGAGATTCATAAACCGGGACAGGAATTGTCCGGCTTCAGAACTTTCTTTGGGTTCAATAAACACTTCTTTCTGGATATGAATTTCAACATCCCTGACGACTGATTCAAGCACCTGATATGAGGGGAAATACACAGCAAGATTTCCGGGGCTTGAAGCGAATGCCAGAATATATTTGATGAGTCGCTCATTGTGTTCCTTATTCTGTCGCATGGAATAGGCTGAGGTAATATCAGAAGTCCCGAGTATGAGACGATTTTCCCGGGGAAAAGCATTCGGAAGTTGAAACTGTCTTACTGGGACCGAATCAGTAAGGGTGCGGAAATAGAGTTGCTGATAACTGGACAACGGCGTAAGAGTTCCGGATATCAGGATCATGCAGGAATGTTCTTTGGCAAGAGTGGACAGAGCAGGGGATGGATCGATATTTTGAGCCTTGAGTTGAATATTTTCCTGATCTTTCTGATACACAGTAAGATAAGAAGGATTGTGAAGAGAAAGGTTCAATCGATATAAGAAAGCGGTCAACCGCTCGATCCCAGTTGCCTTATAATCCCCTTTCTTCGTATTCGCTTCTTTCACCACCTCGGAGACATCCATCAGTTGATCAACAACTTCATCGATACTGGTGTAAAATGATTCACGAAGTACCATCCGGGAAAAGATTGCAGGATCAAACCAGTCCTCGGTCTCCATTGAACGTTTGAGCCCGTCAATGAACCGGTTTACCTGAGGAATCAGATGACGGATCGCTTCCAGGTTCTTCATCTCCTTCTTCAGGGTACCGATCTCCCGTTCTGCTGCTTCCAATGCCTGTTGATCGAGGGATACCGAGAGGATGTCCTGCATAACATCCCCACAGTTGTGTGCTTCATCAACGAGAAGAAGAATTTCAGCAGGCTCGCGCTGAAGATTCAGATATAACTGCTCACGGATCTGATCATCGAAGAGGTGATGATAGTTGAGTACCAGAAGATCAACCTGTTGAGATGCCTGAACCATCACTTCATACGGGCAGAGACCTTCGCAGAGGTCACCCACCTGATGTGGATCTACCCCTTTCGACGAGATCAATTCTGCTTTTCGTTTGCATGCATCAGAAGGTATGAGTTTAATATTTCCACTTTTTTCTGAATACACAGCGGTCTTGCTTCTGATAAAAAAAGGGCAGATCAGAGGATGATCTGGATCATTCTTCTTGATCTGCTGAAGGATGAATGGATCCCGTGATGGATCCATCGCTCCCCTGTCTGCCCGTTCCTTAATGAGTGAAGTTGAAAAAGCTTTAACCGCTTCACATTTCCGGTATACATCACCGATTCCGCCAAGTGGGCAGAGGGAACCCTTCCCGACCAGGTACGAATATTTAAGC
>NZ_JAJRBM010000258.1 GCF_028679455.1 Methanospirillum sp.
CTGAATGAACAAAATCATACCCCCACGGTTGCACCTACTATTAGTCCTACAGATATCAACTCGTTAGATCAGAAAATACATGCACCCAAATCTGAAAAACCAACGCAACAACCAAACAATAATAATACACTGATCTCAGGAACTGGTGAGGTACTGTACCAAGACCTGGAAGGAGGAGTTTATACAATAATCGGAGAAGATGGCGTTCAGTATCTTCCGTCATCACTTCCTTCAGAATTAAAAGTAAACGGAACTAAGGTCTCTTATTCCTCCCGTCAATTGCACGATACCATATCGATGTATATGGTTGGTAAACCGGTTGAGATCATTTCGATATCGTTACTATCTCCTGCTGGTACTGGAAATCGCTCAGAACCATTGATAGAGTTTGAGAAAGCAGGAGGAGTTACCGGGTCCTATGAATTATTGCGGATTTTTGCAGACCAGCATGGAGAGGTTACCAAGTGGAACCAGATATCATCGGTCAACCTTACTGATGATGAGATAGAGAACGTAAGAAAAACCTGTAATAAAACTGATTTTCTCTCGATAAAATCACAGATGGCTCAATCAAACCAGGTTCCTGATGCAATTTCATACACGATCAGGTATCAAAACTTCACCATAAAAAGTAACGGAGGAGAGGAGCCAGAACCTCTGAAGCTGGTAATCTCGCTTCTCAATTCATTACTTGAAAAACATACAATTTCTCCAATAACTGCTAATAAAACACTGGAAGGATCTGCATGGCGACTTTCATCCTACTCACGCTCAGACGGAATCTCGACTCCAGTTCCTAACAATACTCAGGTCTCTGCAATATTTGGGAAAGATAGAATCATTACCGGTTCTTCCGGCTGTAATACATACTCAGGATTGTATAACCTGAATGGAACCAACCTGTCGTTTAGTCAAGTCATCGTGACAAGGATGGCATGTTTAGATCCGGGAACCCTTGAGACTGAGAATTCATATTTAAAATTACTTGAGCAGGTACGAGTCGTGAGTGGTCAGGAGAAGAAACTCACGATGACAAATGCAAATAATACAACACTCCTGGTCTTTAATCAGATGAAAGGATAATCTACAGCGTTTTTCCGATTCACTAATTTTTTTTCTCGTATACGCCGGTTTACCAGATTCCATTTTACCCCATAATTCTCGCCAGTATCTGTGCGCCCACGCAATGGATAATAGATACCTATATATATATTCATCAGCTATTTCATCGCACCCAAGTATGAAAATCGTCACTTATTTAGGGAGATAGTGAAGGAGGAAAAATGTTTATTGATGACATTAAAATCGGGCGTAAATTGATATCCGGCTTTCTGATTGTTGTGGCTATTGCTGTGATCATAGCAGTTATCGGATTTATTTTTATTTCACAAATAGATTCGATGTCAGATGAAACATACAATAATCGCCTTCTTCCAACCAGTTATCTCGGGAAGATAGAATCATCACTTCAACTAATCAGGGGAGAAGCATACAAGGCAATGCTTCTTCCTGAAGAAAAAGAAGCGGGTCTAAAGAAGGCAAATGATGCAATTGCTACCATCAAGGAGCAGTTGGAACTCTATAAGAGAAATAACCTGGAAGGAGAAGAGTTAAAGCATTTCGAAGGATTTGAAAAATCCTGGCAAATCTATGAGAAAGAAGTCCAGGGTGTCCTGGCAAATATATCAGCAGGAAAGAATGCTGATGCTCTGCTCGGGATATCAGCAGGAAGTACTACCGCAAAAGCACGTGCAGAGATTGATGTTGCCATGACCGCTCTTCGAAAAATCAATCTAGACCGGGCAGCGGAATTGAAGACAAACAGTGATACCGGGGGGAATTTTGCCAAGAATTCCATGATTCTTCTTACAATTCTTGCAGCAATTATCGGAATTTTACTTGGAGTCTATCTAACGAGGAGTATTACCAAACCACTCTCTCAGACTGTCAGTATGCTTGAAGATCTTGACATGGGTAAGTTTGGAACAAGACTAAATCTAGCCCGCAAAGATGAGGTAGGAGAAATGGCGCGAACCATGGATAATTTGGCAGATTCCCTGCAAAACGTGATTATTGCCAAGATGCATGACATTGCAAACGGAGTCCGGACAGATCTTATCCCGATAAGGGATGATGCTGATGAAATAAGCCCCGCCCTGAATACAACTATCTCTTCCCTGCAATCACTCGTTACTGAGATCTCAAAACTGACAGAAGCTGCTTCACATGGAAATCTTACGGTCAGGGGAAAACCTGATGCATTTAAAGGAAACTATCAGGAAATAATAAGAGGAATTAATGAAACACTGGACGCAGTGATTATTCCAGTTCAGGAGTCAATGCGTCTCGCTGGTTCATATAGTAAAGGAATATACACAGATCGTTTTGATCCGCATCTGCAGATAGCAGGCGACTTCATTAAATTCCGTGATGCTTTGAACCAGGTAGGTATTGAAGGATCAGACGCAATATCTGAAGTTCAACGACAGGTGGAACTACTTCTATCAGGTATGGAAGAGACCAGTGCAAGTGTGGAAGAAGTGACTGCCAGTTCGGGAGTTCTGGCACAAAGTTCCAATAAAGTTAGTGAATTTGCAGAACACAGCGGCGAAGGGGTTAAACAAGTTCTGACTGCGATGGAAGATCTATCAACCACGGTCTCTTCAGTTGCAGGGAAAACCGAACAGGTCTCTGTACTTAGTATGGAAGCAGTTGAACTTTCAAACCACGGAGCAGAACGTGCAAGCCTGGCTGAAGAAGGAATGAAGGGAATTATTTCATCATTCGGACAGACAGATTCGCTTATCAACAATATCTCTCTTCAGATGGGAGAAATTGGAAAGATTGTAAAAGTTATAAGTGATATCGCTGATCAGACAAACTTACTCGCCCTGAATGCAGCAATCGAAGCGGCCAGGGCTGGTGATGCCGGTCTCGGATTTGCCGTAGTAGCTGATGAGGTAAAATCCCTTGCCCTTGAATCTCAGAAATCTGCAGAGAATATTGCTGGC
>NZ_JAJRBM010000259.1 GCF_028679455.1 Methanospirillum sp.
AAGATCAGTTATGTGCTTGGTCCGCATCAGCAGGATATTGCTGGAAGAATAACTGAATTTGGGTCTATTGTTATTGAGTATGTCATCATCAGAACCAAGGTCAATCTTGTAACCGGAGCGGGATTTGGGATAGCACTGTTTCTTATGGGGGTGCAGGATCCCTGGTTATGGGGAATCCTGATGTTTGTCCTGAACTTTGTTCCCTATGTTGGATTTATTATTGCCGTCCTTCCACCTACCATTCTGGCACTGGTCGAGATTAATCCGTTTTCTGCAGTGCTGGTTGTGATTATTGCAAGCCTGATAAACTTGTTTTCTGAAAATATGCTCTTTCCTCAGCTTGCCGGGAGAGGTATGGATTTATCACCTGCTATCGTGTTCATCTCCATGATCTTCTGGGGGTATTTTCTTGGAGGTTCAGGTGTTATTGTTGCAGTTCCATTAACTGTACTGGTAAAAATGATCCTTGAAAGTTTTCCGGAAACGAAGGGTTTTGCAATGCTTCTTGGAATCGGGTATGGTGATCAGAATGATTCCGATAGACCATAAAAACCCAATTTTTATTTGATTAAGTATACAGTTCGTGAAATTAAATCAGCTGGGTTTCTGCGGGTACAAATACCTGGCTGATATTTCGGTCAGATATCCGAAAAGCCCGATAACCTATATCAGTAGTCAATAGTTTATGTCATTCCTGAAGTTAAATGAGAAGCATCGGGATCTTCTGGACCCTCTAGAAGATATCAGCCCTTTCTGAATAACTCATCACCATCGCATCATATAATTCTATGAATCTCTCCATTGAGTGTGTGATGAGACGTTTAGACTGTTTTCCTTGTCTATCATGTTCAATCTCCGGTATGTAGATTGAATGAGTCACCAGAACCAGCTTGATGAAGTATTTCAAAACACTTATCCTCTGGCTGGATGACAATACCTTGTTACAATCGAGGAGGAAGTAATGAGATTATTTATCTGGGTATTGTTGATATGTAGCTTGGTTATTTGTGGTATAGGGACTGCTGATGAGATCTCTGGTGCCGCCAGTCAGAGTGGGAATATCTGGAACGGTACCTGGGAGTCTGCCTGGTATACTTTGTTCATCCAGCAGAATGGTTCAGCAATTGAAGGGTATTATGAGCCATTTAATCTCTCCGAACATGATCCCGGTAAAATTCAGGGAACACTTTCAGCTGATGGCAGGGTCTTTTCTGGAATCAGCACTGAAACAGGAACCGATACCTTCGTGATCTCCGATGATCAGATGTCGTATTCCGGTGTCGGGACTGTCCGTCCAAATGCGAGTCCGAATGATCCTGGAGCATTTACCGTGAATGCAACCCGGACAAGCGAATTGTTAGATCCTGAACATCCCTGGAATGGGACTTGGAAAACGGACCACGTCATCAATATCCTGACACAGGAGGGAAATAAGGTTACCGGTACCCATGAACCGTTACCCGGAATAGAGGATGACCCCGGGGTATTTGTCGGGACTGTTTCAGCGGGTGGAAAAACACTCTCTGGAATATGGACCGAGACCGGGAATTTCAACTTCAGTATATCAGATGATGGGACGTTCTGGAACGGGACTTTTTATCTGGCAGAATTTCCTTCTGTAGAACCTGATGACTGGAACGCAGCGAAAATATTGTGATCCTGAAATTTCCGATTTCATAGTCAGAGTATCAGGTGTATACCTTAATCGGCTCCCTTTTTTGATCTGGCATAACGTTACGAATAACGAAAAAGTTGATCTACGGTATGTGTTCTCCCTGATCCACTCCTTTCAGAACACATAATATCTTGCCATATTAATCCATTTCCTATTCAGATCTCAGATATTTCTCAGTTACTAAATCCGGGCTCAGGTGTCAGACATCGTGATTAAAATATATTAAAAACCGGCTCTCATTGATAAGTTTATTCTATATTTTTCCGGGGATACCTGAACTGTGAACCAGCCTGAGAAATCCGGCTGACGAGCGTCAGACAAATCAATTTGTTTATAAGGTTCCTCAGATCTTATCTAGACCTGAGGCTGTCATGATCATTCACTTCCCAATACCCAACGTGATTGAAATAGGAGATAACCGGATTAAACAGATATTCTGATATAATTTGAGCACTCGGATCATACATACCCGGTGAGCCCTTCAAAGAGAGAGTCCCCTCTCTAAACCGATACATGACTGTGATCACTTGATCAGATCCCTCACAGGTATTATCCCAACAGAGCAGTACTCCCTGGATATCCGATTACTGGCTGTTCTCCTGTTCATCATCATGATATTAATCCAGATCTTACGTGTAACAAACCATTGCACATAAAGTTTCCAAACAGTTATAAATACATAACTTGGATACACTACATGCCATAGAGAGTTAAGAGGAGATATAATGACCCAGTTCTCAATAACATATGTTGATGGCATCGGGGTACTAAAGTTTCCGCCCAGAGTAGATTCGACAAATTCTCTTGATCTTGAAGAGAAAATAAATGAAATATTATCAACAAAAAAAAGTATCCTTTGTGATCTATCTGAAAATACGTATGTTTCCAGTTTTCCAATGAGAATCTTCCTTCAGACAACGAAGCATATGAAGGATATCGGAGGGAAATTTGCGATGTGTTCCATTTCTCCGATGGTTCAGGAAGTTTTTGATATTTCTGGGTTTTCCACCATACTTGCCTTGTACTCGTCTGAATCAGAAGCAATTTCAGAATTAAAAACGAATACTCCTCAATAAAGGTGTCAATACACGTTCATGAAACGGTAATCCGGGATGGCGCGGTGAGGATCTATGATGTTGTAGCGACCCTACCTGGCAGAAGACCATCCTATTGTCTCTGCAGATTCTTTTTTCTCCCGTACTACTACTGATAACAGAAGCGTTACGACCGAGAGCAATAACCCTATCAACATCGAAACATGGAATCCATCCATGAACAAACCTGTCTCTAGATTGGAAAATGATACAATCCCCTCTCCTGCAGTGGCAATCGTAAATATTGTAGCAAAGAGAGCAGTACCTATGACACTCCCGAGATATATCGCGGTGACCATCAGTGATGACCCGGTAGCCTTCTCATCTCGGGGAGCACAATCCACCACTCTGCTGGCTACCGGCCCCCCTGCAAATCCCCAGAACAGCCCCATTATCAGAAGACCTGCCAGGAGGAGGACAGATCCTGTCTCCGGGACAATAAACAGATACATGAAGGTTATTGCTATCAACGCAAGAGCAGATGCAATCGCAAACGGTCGACGTCCAATCCGATCCGACCATCTTCCAAGAGGAATGCCCATGATTGCGGTAACTACCGGTGGAATCAGGAGATACAATCCACTCACTGCAGTGTTATAATGCATTCCTGCCTGAAGATAGAAAGGCAGGAGATACATAACTCCCAGATATACGC
>NZ_JAJRBM010000260.1 GCF_028679455.1 Methanospirillum sp.
ATAAGGAGTTGACCCAGGGTTTCTTTCTTTTTCACCGGTACTCTGAATCATCGCACCACACTGATTTGAGGCGATGATTTAGTTAGCTACAATATATTAAAAAAACTTTTAATTCAGCCAAAGTATTTTCAAGGAATACAACCAACATAGATGTACCGGACAGAGGTCGTTTCAAGGAGATCCGATCCAGGAATTGATAAGAGATGATGCAATCGGGCGAACTATTATGCTCCAGTTTCACATAATTGGATGCTTGTTTCATCATACACACTGATTCATCCTCTTACCGTACCCTTGAAATCCTCTTCGGTTTGAAACACTACTCTTCTCTGAAATGATGAAAATTTGTAGGCCGGACATCCCTCACATAGCAATGTTATTTCCTGGCGACAGAATACCTGATTACCCCTTTCGGGCACGTATCTGAACAGTTTGCACACAGAATGCAGTCCGGATCTTCCATGTTTCCCGCCCGTACCATCCGGTGCACATCAAGACCCATCGGACATTCGTTCTTACACTTGTTACAATCAATACACTGGTTTGCAGCTGCATTCAGCTGGAGAGCGGGCCATCCTGCCAGATTACGAATTAAACGGCCTGCAACTATAATCCCGGCTATCGGGCAGAGAACATGACAAAATCCTCGCCTGCCTGTGAAGAATGCCACTATAAAGATGATAAAAAAGATTAATGCAACCATCATCAGGACCTCTAACGAGGAGATCGAGATCCCTCCTACCGTACCGTAGAACGGATCAACTGCATGAATTCCTCCTGCAGAAAACATGGATAATCCAATGACCCCCAGCCAGAGTACAGTAACTCCGTATTTGATCCAGTCACGCCAGCCGCCGATAACGGTATGTTTCATGAGTGGAGAACATATCTCCTGCCATGCACCCATCGGACAAAGCCATCCGCACCATAAGCGGCCTACGAAAAGGGAGAGGATGAAAAGCAGGATAAAGAGCAACATACTGCCTGATGCAATACCTTCTGCTGCTCCCATCATGATAACGATGGGGGAAACATAGAATATCGTTACCGGAATGAGCAGAAATGAAATTATGAGAAGTATTTTTCGAATATTCTGCCGGGATACCGATTTCAATGATTTGTCTGTAGCCATACCGTGTTACATATCGGCATACACATCAATAAAACAGGCATATTCAGAATTCCCCAAAATGGTACACACTCCCAACCGTATTCAGAATCACCTGATCCGGCATCTCTTCAATAAACCGGGTTATTGCTTCCCAGCCTGTGCAATGAAGTGGAATGACATACCGGGGTTGAATCTCATGCATTGCAGCAACTGTTTGATTAATAATTCCGTTGAAGTACGCACCTGACAGATGAAATCCTCCGATAACTGCATAAACCTGATCTACCCCGGTGATCGTGCGGGCATACTCGATCGTGTTGATGACCCCGGCATGAGCACAACCGGTAATTATCACCAGTCCTTTTCCTTTCAGATTCAGGATAACCGCCTGATCATCATGAAAGATATCAGGAACCCAGGAGTCAGATTCTTCCACATAATAGATCGGATTACTCTGTTCAAATTCGGTAGTGCGTGCAATCTCTCCGGTTATCAGGATCCGATCCTGCCAAAACATGGTAGGACTTGGCGTAAAGAGAAGTTCTGCTCCTGCATTCTTGCATGCAATCATATCCGGAGGGGAAATCTCAATAAATGGCTTATCGGAGAACCGTTTTTGTCTCTTCGAAAAAGATCCGGGATGCACATACACCGGAACAGGTCGGGCAGCATACTTGAGGACTTCTACCAGAGAACCTACATGATCATCATGGCCATGACTGATCACCAGAGCGGCGATATCATGCAGGGATATCCCAAGACGGGCAGCGTTATACAAAAGGGAGACCTTGGAGGCACCAGCATCCATCAGAACTGATATTGACTCGTCACCGGACCATGCCATAATATGAAGTGAAAGACCGTGTTCGGCCAGTAAAACCTCACCATTTGGAAGAGGTGGTCGTTTCACAACAGGCGTGGTATCAGATCTGAGGAGATCGGTGTAGTTATCAACAAGGACTGTTATCCGGGCCCGGTCAACCTCATGCACCTTCATTCGTTTGCCATTATCCGCCGTTCTTCTTCGGTCACTTCGGCAAGAACTTCTGCTGTCGGGCCGATCATAATGATCTTCCCAAATCGCATGAGGGCACACCGGTCACAGATATCGCGGACAAATTCCATATCATGGGAGACCACGATGAAGGTATCTTCCATCTCCTCACGGGCATGCAGGATCGAATGCTTCACATCGATCTTGGTGATTGGATCCATCGTCCCGGTAGGTTCGTCCAGGACCACCATGGTCGGTTCCCGGATCAGAACCTGTGCCAGAGCAACCCGGTGACGTTCTCCCTCACTCAGGGTTCCGGGAAGACGGTTCAGAACCTCTTTACTCTTTTCTGCAGTAAATCCTGCCATCTTCAGCGTTATTATCGCTTTCTGCATCGCCAGTTCTTTGGGAAACTCAAGCCCGATGGCATCGGTGAGATTATCGAGGATACTCCGATGCGGAAAGAGATCATACTCCTGATGAAGCAGCCCGATGTACTGCTTTGCCCTTCCCCGGTGATCAAAACCCAGTTTGGTCATGTCAACCCATTCATCCCCTACGCGAATGTTGAGTTCGCCACTCGTAGGTTCGAGGATACCGGCGATCATCTTTGAGAGCGTTGTCTTTCCTGCACCAGAGGTGCCTACAATCCCGATGATCTCCTGATGATTGACCTCGAAACTGATGTTATTGACTGCCCGGATCAATCCACGGTCAAGTGAGACATATTGTTTGATCAGGTCACGGGCCTGCACAATCGGCTTGCCACAGGTAACCGCACAAAATTCTACGTCATCGTGATACCCTTCCATGAAGGTCGCCATCACCTCGTGTGGTGATCCAGATGCCCTGATCTCACCTTGTTCAAGGAGGATCGCTTTGGTGGCAACCTCATCGAGAATCTGGGTAAAGTGAGACGTCACCACCATCGCCATTTCAGACTTTGCAGCCGCTTCTTTGAGCATCTTATGGACGAGGAATGCGGTCTTCGGGTCCAGGGTTCCGGTTGGCTCATCAGCAAAGAGACAGAAGGGATCTTTTGCCAGCTGTCTGGCAAGTACAACCCGCTGTTTCTCTCCGCCCGAGAGATCACGGGCGATATGCATCATCCGATGGGAGAGATGAACCTGATCAATAAGGTCAGCAGCACGAGTTATCGCTTTTCCAGATGGATACCCGGTATCATCAAGAGCATGAAGCACATTATCGATGACACGGTCATTGCCATACAAGGCAAAGGTTCGCTGGAACATGATTGCATTTCTGGCAAGTATTCTCCGTTTTAAGAGTTCCTGATCAGGATTCCAGAAGTCTACATCAAGGGCTTTCATAACCCCGCCGCACTTCGGACAGACCTGCTCCGCATGGCTCTGAACGGTGACATAGTCGCAGGACGGACAGCCTGCGATATGGTAGATGATCTTCCCATTTGTCGGAGGCTGATCAACGCCACGGAGGAGATGAATCAGGATCGTCTTTCCGGCACCACTTCTGCCGATGACACCCAGTATCTCACCTTCATCCAGGGTGAAAGAGACATTTTTCAGGGCCGGGATGCCGTCAAACTCAAGCGTAAGGTTTTCGATGGTTATCAGTCTGGTCATAGTGATGGAGTTCAGATAGTTAGTACGTCGACCGTGATAATCGCGTTAATCAGAATATCAAAGGAGAATCGCTCAAGCCATCCTGCTTTCTCAAACATATTCATAAAGCAGATGCCAACCTTTGCACAATCCGGGTGTGCGTTGAATAATGCCTCTACTTGGTCCAGAGTTACAGTCATCCCAGGCATGGCTAACCCGCCCATCATGATGATAACCGAGGGATTCGTGACCGGGCACAGTTCCCCCGGTTGATATCCTATCCCATCGGTAAACACCATCTTCCGGGATTTCGTCTCATCCAGGAAGGGAACAAAGATAAAGGTACATGAAAGGGACCTGGCAGCATAACAGAGCAGTTCAACAAAGGGGGTGCAGGTTCCCGGAACCCCACAGAAAACTACTTCAGCTCCTGATGGGAGTGCCTTTTGTTCAAGATATTCTTTAAACGGTCGAAGCATTCCAGGAATTCCCTGATATGAGGTATGTATCATCGACGTATCTCCCACATGTACATTGAGGTAGCGTGCCCAGCAATACCGCTGGAAGAGTAGGTACAGTTAGATCAAAATAATGTTTATATATTTCTACCCGTACGGGTCGTATGTAATCGAGATCTAAAAATGGCAACAGGGTTGCCATTGTCTGCAGAGCATACGAAACCGGGTAATCTGATAACCGATCATTTATAGCTCATTACCCGGTAGCCATACAAGGTACTATATTAGGTGGCCTCTGGATTATGCGGAATAGAGCATCCTCTCGGACATAATCCACCGTCCTGTTTGGGACAATACGATTCATCTCTGCGGGGACATACTCCGCTATTCCGGCGTGAACAGCCGGTGACTTCGATCATTTTGCCATGAACGAGCGCATCGGTGACCTTCTTTCTGGCTTCATGAAGATCTTTCCAGAGCGTTTTTCGGGAAATCCCCAGGGTCTGTGCTGCTGCTTCCTGTTCCAGACCTTCAAGGTCTACCAGTCTCAATATCTCAATCTCATCAGGACGAAGCACAACTCGTTGGATATCATCCCAGATTTCACACTGAGGGCCATAACATCGGAGCGGGCCACAGCCGATGGGCCCCCTCCTCCCCCGTGGTCTCCCCCGCCGTGGGGAATTTGTGTCTTCATCAGCTGGATCAACCACCATGATCAGATATTATCGCTCCCAGATATTTTTAGTTCCCATGATTCCTGAGGGAACATAAGGCCAGCTTACCATTCAGGTTGTCTCCTGAAATTACTCCGACAAGTACAGACATGTCTTTTCGGAACCGTATATCCGTTGATTAACCCGGATAAGCGTACCATCAGATCAACAGTAACAGGAAGTACCAGGAGGTACTCATACGAACAAGAGATTAGGAACTCCGGGATGCTGGATCATCGAAGTTTTGTTTTAACGAGTGCAACCAGTAGTTCAACCTCATCAAACCTGGGATCTTCCATCCCGTTTTTTTCGTATCCCATTTTCAGTTGCAATCATCAATTATGAATTAAGTCAGAAATTATGGATAGTCGATACAGGATTCAAGATTATACGGATTGCATCTCCGAATTCTGTTTATTGCCATAGCCCATCCACGAATAAAACCATATTTCTCAAGAGCCATTATTGCATAATTTGAACATGACGGATGAAACCGGCATAATACATGTTTTTTCTGATTATAGGTTCTACCAAATCTACCATGCCAAATAGTTCGGATCCCAAAAATCGATAAAACAACGAGGGGATTATTTTTCATATTCAACGGTTTCTTCGGTATAATTTTTAGAACCACAATGAGGGCATGTTTTTAATCGGTCAATTTCTAATGCCTCATTACGAATATTTGAATTATGGTGTCTCTGTGCCGGTCCACCACACATTCCACAAGTAAAAACATTCGCTGGGTCGAGACATGCTGAGGTACCTTCACTACATGCGTACCATTTTAAGCTCGATTCTCTCTTTGCTAATGAGTGCCAAACGGTCCCGCATTGATTACATGTGCGCCGATATTCCTTTACAATCATAGTACTGTGTAGGCTTTTTTCTATAGAAATAGCCTTCTTTTTGTGTTTTAAAAGATCACGTGAAATGGAATCAAATTTTAAAAATAAGGTGGCAATGAGATGCACTTGGAAAGTCGATGATATGCAATGAGAGAATCAATACAAGGGCGTTAAATTTCTCGAACACGTGGCTTTGACATTCGTTCATGCAATAGTAATCACCATTACCATAATCTTTTCTCCGTCTGTCAGACCAGACTCTGGTTGTTGGTTCCTTTCCTCACTATCAGGTAATTTCTCACTCATCAGTATATTCAGGGTGAGCCTGACTGAACCCCCTGTAACCAACCGGTTCAAAGGAAGAACCAACCAGTCCAAGGGAAGAACCAGAGCGATTCTGGATATTTATAACCATATCTGCTAACCCTATAGTATGCGCCGAAGAAACGGCGATAATGATGTGAAATCAAAAGAGAACGATCCCTGGAGCCAGATTTTCGGTATCAGGGATTCGGGTGGACAACACCCGTTCTCCTGGATACCTGAATTAAGGAATGAACCATGAAGAGAAGAACAATCACCCAGATTACGACCCTTCTCCTCCTCATCTCAACGATCGTATGTATCATCACCGGAATAATCAAGTGGCCGGGACTGATCCCCGCATTGGGACTGACCTATCAGCAGGTACCCCTTGCACTGATGACTACAATCCATGACTGGTCAGGAATGGTAATGATGGCTCTGATTATGGCTCATCTGTACCAGTTCAGGGCCATGATGAAGCACATGGTCAGAGGACTGATACAATAGGAGTTATCTATGAACAGAAATTACATCGTATTAATCATTCAGATATGTTGTCTTCTGAGTTTTGTTACCGGGTACGTGATCGCACAGCCGTCATCAAGTAAAGACGGATGTCAGGATCCGCTGCTGGTGAGCCAGAGTGAAGAGAAGAAAGAAATCACCGATGCATCAGGAACTACCACCCTCATCGATGAGGCTACTCAGGCTGATGCAGATGCTCAGGCCGGAACCTGCCCGAAAGGATTTCATTGCAGTTGCCCGGGATGCCCACTTTACAGCGATGTGGACGAGGATAACTTCTGTGATCTCGGCGAAGAACCTGATGAATAAACGAAAGTGCAGTGATATCGCTACTAACACATCAAAGATACTCAGACAAAACAAAATCCTTTTTTTCTGATACCTGCACACCATCCAGAATGACATGCAGGAACAAAATTCTCGACCCCATTGATACCACAAGAGAAGAACTCTTCTGAATGATTACCCCATCAAAAGATTCAACTGTTATCCCTTCAGAGTATCACTCGGGAGTATCATGGATCCTCTTGCTGCAGTCCACTGGTCACCTTATCTTGCCGGAGCCGGGATCGGTATTGTCGTCTACCTTGCAATCCTCCTTTCCGGCAAACCACTCGGAACCGGGACTACGTTCACCGGTATTGCCGGGATGATTGAAAGCCTGTTTCGGGGACGAAAACTGGTATCTGAAAAACCCTACTTTCAG
>NZ_JAJRBM010000261.1 GCF_028679455.1 Methanospirillum sp.
ACTCTTCATAACTGATCCCGTTATCATACATACGGGAATTAACTATTTAGAAATTATGAAAAGGAACTTCACTCTGATTTATAATGATTTCGACGCAGTCAAAATTTAATTATTGACTCTTCACATAATTAGGGTAAATTACATACCGAAAAGAAAATTCAGAAAAACTGGTTCCTGATAATGCTGCTCAAATGAGCCTACATTATCTCTTCTTCAATTACTTTGCCATTGACATATGCAGGCATACCAGCAAGCAGATATGCAACTCGTAAAGCCTCTTCAACCTCATCTTTGGTAACTCCCAGATTTTTGGCCCCTGCCATCTGTGCTTTGATAGCATGCTGGTCCCGCATCGAGGTCGCAATAGCAATCGCAATTAGTTTTTTTGTCTTGCTGGAGAGAGCCCCGTCATCCCAGATATAATGGTCCAGCTTCAGGATCATCTGATGAAGATCCGGGTCTGTCTCTGATAACTTCTTGAATACTCCTGGGACCTTTCCTATCTTTTTCTCAAGATCATCAACTGTTTTGGTCATCCCATTACCCCTGCAGAACCATCGGTTCACCACAGCAGATCAATTCGCCGCCTCCGACTTCCTGAACGGTTACGACATTTCCACAGATCTCACACTCAAAGACCTGTCCTTTTTCTGAAACATTAACCATGTTTAGCTACTCCAAATTGAACGTTCATATGATCGTTTCAATCCCTGAAAAAATGTTCAGGGGCGTTTTGGTGGGTGTACTGCATCTGCCGGAGTTTTCACATCTTCTCTGATATGAGTAATCGGGAAGCAGTCGTACATCTCACATGAGCAGGCAGGACAGTGGCGAAGGTCCTGCTCCGCATCGGTCATTTCATAGGTCTTTCCACAGTCTACGCAGACATATTTTCCAGGACCTACCTTTTGTCCGGCCTTTACTCGGTTCTGTTCGCTCATGATTTACCATATTACCAATCATCATAGATACTGATGAATGATTCGATGATATCAGGTACTGACAAAACTGTTCGTACCATTTCTCGCAGGTACTAGGACCGGAATGGATGCTTTTCCCTCCCTGATCTACATCTACCTGGCTATACGTACTATCCGGAGACGAACAAGGAGGAATAATCACCAGAATGGTGACACTTAATTGCGCGAACCCCATGAATGACACTCCCCCCGGTGAATGATCTCAAGGGAGTCCTGTCTTATGGATCAGATGGTATTACGATGTCAGGGATTTGGAAAAAAAGGGCTATGTTGAGGTCAGGTTCCCCGGTGAGAATGAAACACCTGATGTTTTTTATACGGGAATTCTTACCGGTTGAGTCTTGACATCGAATCGTTGATTCGGGTAGCGATCATAGAAAGTTCATCAATTATTGTTGAAACCTGATTCAAAGCCGATGCTGACTCTTCAGAAGCAGAGGCTGAACCGATCGCTTCTTTCGCAGTCTCAACCGCCATACTCTTAACTTCTGATACACTTGCGGTGATCTCTTCCACTGATGCAGCCTCCTCTTCAGATAAACTGGCAACCTCGGTCATATGGATTGAAATCTTTTCAACCTGCCCTGCTATCGTGTTAAAGAATTTTATGGTGTCTGTAATTGCAGCAGATCCCTTTTCCACCTGAGTGTTTGCCTGTTTCATGGCAATTGCTGCCCGTTCAGACTGGTGCTGAAGTGAGGAGATGATCTTGGAGATATTTTCTGCAGATCCCTGAGACTCCTGGGCCAGGGATTTGACCTCATTTGCCACCACCGCAAATCCCATCCCTGCATCTCCTGCCCGTGCCGCCTCTATCGCTGCATTCAATGCCAGGAGGTTTGTCTGGTCTGCAATATTTCCGATGATCTCAACGATCTTTCCGATCTCAATCATCTGTCCCCGAATCTCTGAAATAATCAGATCCACGTCGTGCACAGCATCATTAATTGCCTGAATACCCACTTCAGCAACCGCAGCCTGTTCTACACCATTGGTTGAGGTTGTGTTGGCCTCCTGAGTGAGTCTGCTTACTGAATCTACCTTCGTTGCAACGGTAGAGACCGCGGTATTCAACTCTTCCATTGCAGAGAGAACCTGTTCTACCGACTGGACACTGTTATCCGCATTCGTGCTCACGACAGATGAACTTTGAGCAATAGAGGTTGCACCTGCTGTAATCTCCTCAACACTTGCAGCTGCTTCTTCTGACGAGGCAGAAAGTACACTGACCTGTTCAGAGACGTTTTTAATTGCAACTGATAGTTCAATACCTATTGTATTCAGTCCTTCTTTGAGTGCAATCAGATCTCCTCTGGTTGATACAGTCTCGTCAAACCTGGCTGAAAATTTAGCCTGTGAGAACTGGTCAGCTACTCTTAATGCTTCATTCAGGGGTGTAGTGATGGCGTCGAGCATATTATTGATTCCAATAATAATATCCCGGTACACTCCGATAAACTGGGAAGAATCCCCTCTCTTTTTAAGTTTGCCTTCTTCTGCTTCAGCAATGAGACCTCTGATCTCTCCGGTTATACCTGTTAAGGATGCGATCAATTTTTGCAAAGCGAGAGATATCTCATCAGCATCGTCGTTGGGGATTACGGTAACCGAAAGATCACCAGAAGCTACCTTTTGTAATGCAGCGAGTACTGAATTCTGAAGATTTTCAGAGAATGAGTCCATTTCCCTCCCGAGAATTCCGATTTCGTCATCACGATCCAGGTTCAACCGCTCTGAAAGATGACCTTTTCTCATCTCTGAGATCATGTGAGCAGTCTTTTCCAGGGGTGCGGTAGTGTATCTTGCAAAGGATAGGCCAATCACCACAACCGCGATGATGGTCAGAATACCAACGATAACAATGAGGATGATTGCCTGAAGGATTGAACCTGATATATCAGTAACTATTCAGCCCCTCTCAGCGCTCCCAACTGATTTATCGTAATTTCTTCTAAAAAATCGCTTATTTGCCTGAAC
>NZ_JAJRBM010000026.1 GCF_028679455.1 Methanospirillum sp.
AAGAAAAGATCTGACGAATATGGGATTAATTGAGAGATTAAACCGTTTGAAGAGTGGAGATTCTACTGTAATGTTAGAAAATATTCATTTTGAAAGGATTCAAAATGGATTAATGGAATTAGCGGTGTCGTTCGAAAAAAACCTTCCATCAATTGATCCTTTAAAGAAAATATTGTCAACGATGTATTCCACAACAAGTCCCGGATATTATATAAGACTTAAAGGAATGATGGATTTTTAATTTTTATTGCCGCTACTGTCACTCCGTTTCTTCATCCCTCCCATCTTCTCCCCGCGTTTCAGATCCCGGTTCAACCATTTATATACTCCCGCCAATCTCTATTCAGCCGTGAGAGATCACGGCAGGGGTCTATCGAACATGGCAGATTTCACACAGACGGGAGCGGATGAAGACTGCAGTCAGGGAGCTTGCAGCTCCCGAGGGCAGCATGGCAGCCTTCACCTCAACGAGGGCGACATCCTGACCAATAACCCGTGGGGATGTACGTCTTTGAGAGGCCTGGAGTAACCCTCCCTGGGGTCTCGAAGGCATCCGAGTCATAGGGAAAAGGTCATCTACGAGAATAACGAGGACAAAACCGTCGGGACCATCAGCATCAAGGCTCCGACTCCGTCAGCTTATCACTGATGTCAGCATCTTCGCGCCCTGAATACCGCAATGGGAGGCACTCCGTCCCATGACAGCTCAGAGGACCGGTTTAGCTGCACTCGCATAACCAAACACAATACCCCCTTTTTTCCCTTTCCGAGGTATGGGAATGAATTGGTACTACGTAATAGCCGGAGCGATCTGCCTCGTTATCGGATAGCAGTTCTCTCAGGCTGATATGACGAGAGCCTCCATCTGGTGTGAAGAGCGGCTTTGCTGTCCGGAACATTCATCGGGGGAGCAGATCGTACAGTCAGCATCTCTTCACTGATGACCGGGCGGTCATTTCCCGGGATCTCCGGTTCACCGGACCGGTTATACCGGTTCTACGAGTTATCCGGGGTGGAAGAGTAATTGCAATACAACTCTTTGAGGCACGGTTACCACCGGTCATGCAGGAATTGTCAGAGGTGTTGACTGGATAAACTTCAGGTATCCTTTTGAGAACAGAAAAACAACCAATAGATACAGTTACGGAGTTCGGTTCATGACAGATTATGAGGAGATTGGAGACCGGTGGATTAAGCAGGCCGTCCATGATCTCCAGATTGCTGAAAAGAATCTATCAATCGGGGGATTTGATTCAGCAGCGTTCTACTCTCACCAGTCTGTAGAAAAAATGCTCGGGGCTGATCTCGGTATCCGGGCGCTCCATCCCAAGAACCCATGATCTTGAACGACTTGGAGATCTCCTCGAGTGTCCTGATGATATCATGCCTGATATTATCGATCTGATGGGAGATTACCAGACATCATGGTATCCTGATATGAGCGAGGTGATCCCCTGTGAATACTATACTGAACTATTGCAAAGGACCGGGTCAGGAAAGCGAAGAAGGTGTTTGCTATGATGTATCCGGAGGGGATTAATCCATGAATGATCCGGTTATTGATGGGTTCAGGTTAGAGATACTTCCAAAGCTCATTGATCTTTTTCAGCCTGAAGATGTTATCCTGTTTGGTTCACGGGTGCAGGGAACTCCCCATGATGATTCAGATCTTGATGTGATTGTAGTATCAGAGTATTTCAGGGATGTTCCGCAGCATGAGCGGTTTCCTCTTGTCAGAAAAAGGATCAGAACTGGGTATTCGATCGATTATCTCTGTTACACACCTAAAGAGTTTGAACGATTGAAAACACGATCGAGTGTTCTGGAAAGTGCTTTAACTGGTCCTCATCAGGCAATGATTGGGGCGGTTTAAGGATCAAAAAGAGAATATTGAAGAGAAACTCACAGATAACTCATTGAATCCCGATATTTAAGTAAAATTTTTCTGTTTCGCAGATTTTTAAACAGACAGGACCGTATGAAGACTGCAGTCAGTGAGTTTGCCTCGCCCGAGGACAGCATGGCAGCCTTCATTTCATCGTGGACGACATTCGGACCAATAATCCGTGGGGATGTTACGTCCTTGAGAGGCCTGGAGTCACCCCCCTGGGGTCTCGAACGCATCCAGGTCGGAAGAAAAAGTCATCTACAATATAAAGAGGCCAAGACTGTCGGGACCATCAGCATCAAGGCTCCGGATCTGGCTTATCACTAATGTCAGCATTATCATCGCCACCACCACCCTGAATACCGCAAATTAGAGGCACTCCGTCCTATGAAAGATCAGAGGACCGGTTCAGCTGCACCTATGTGCCATTACGGGAGCGGTGGAACTCTATTCGGTCCGGTTTGCCCGTGATTCAGTCACCTTTTCATCCTATGAGGAGAGGCGATCCGAAGAACTGGTTTCATCCGGGCTGATGCAGAACGGACAGATCATCTCGACCAAGAAGGTCGGGGAAGAAGGAACCCGGTCCAGGACACTGATCAACGTGACCGGCCAGGTGTCTCTCTCAACTGAAACCCGGAGTAATAACACCACTGAGCATAGCCGAACCTATGCCGCTGGTCCGATGCAGGTCTCTGAAGTGGTTGCCCTGGGAGGGGGTGAGTATGATAGAGGGTAGTCTCGTTCTGGCCCTGGTCTCAACCGGAGCAGCCGTTCTGAATGGTATCGGGCTCCTGATGACCTGGATGAAATACCGAAGCCTGGCTTATGAATCGCTCATCTTTGCCAGCGAGGTGATCGGTGCTCTGCATATGGAGGAGGAGGATTATCCCCCTCCTGACCTTGCAGCCGGAGCACTCTCGATCATCGGGAAGGTCTCTTCCTGAAAAAGTCTGACCGGTTTTCGAAACCGGGATATTGTAAGCGATACGACACGTATGTGCCATGATACACAGGCCCCCGGAGCATGGAGGACCGGCCTGATATCCGGCCTCCCAATACTGGCAGGGGAGAGCCTCGGGCACTCTGATTTCTGTAGTCAATTCACCACAGCCTGATCGTTCCGATGTTCCGAAAAACCCCGGTTCCCCCTATTTTCAGAATGATTAAACCTAAAGGTTTAATCATTTGTATGTGGTCGAGTTATTTTTCAAATTGTTTCTTCGATATTCTCTCGTAATCCATTTTTGCCCTCTCCACTTCTCCAGTCTCTTCTCACAATCACCTTCTGGAAGAAAATTTCCTTTCGTGATCATCTCTTCGAGGGCATCAGCAAGATAAGATCCTGAGACAACTCCCCTCTCATCCAGCATGTCCATAAGCCAGAGCACCCCGTAAACAGGAATTTCATGCTCTTCACACAGGCTGCGTAACCTTCGATCCCCGGTAATGACCATAGTATCAGGGTGATGGACAGAATACACAAACAAAGAAAGATCAGCCGGGCTGATTCTCTTATGTACAGGTGCCAGACGAAACAGTTCCGCCATTTCAGGGCCGGTAAGCGGTTTTACCGGCAGACCGGCAGAAATCAGATGAGAGGGGAGAACACTCTTCCATTCTGCCTGAATCAGGTCCACAGTCACCAGAGAAATATGCAGATCCCAAAGAGATGATATCAGACCTCCGTCTTGCAGGGTGAACAGGACACTCGAATCAAGGAGATGGAGGATCTCTCTGCTCATGAACAGGACTCACAACCGCAGATCGTTGATATATCACCTCCATACAGCTCATTCGCCCGGCTCCGGGTAATCATTCCCTCAGAATATGCCCGCATGATAAGCTGATTCATGTATGTCGGTTCTTCCGGAGGATACGGTCTCATCGGCTCGCATTCATGCCACCCGTTTTTTCTGAACAGAATCTGCATACTTTTTAAGAATGATACCGATATCAGGCCAAGATGGTATGCCCGGTACAATATTGCCATCATGGAGATGCCATACCGGTGTTTCAGGATACAGAGCTCTTCAATGCTGATCTTCTTTCTGCGGCCACCAAATTCGGTCTTCACCCGCTCATCCGGGAACAGAAAAGCCCCTGCAAACCGATGAAACAACGCATCATCAAACCAGTCTTCAGGGATTGAGCAGACAAGATGACCAATTTCATGGGCAAGAGTCAGTCGTTGCCGATCTCAGCTCATGGCACGGTTAATAACAATCACCGGAAGGTTATCATTCACCATGATGATCATCCCGTCAAACGACTTCGGACCGTCAATGAGACAGACCTTGATCCCATGTTGCTCCATGATATCCATGAGGCTCTGAATCGGTTCAACACCGAGATTCCATCTCTTTCGAAGGTCCATCGCAATCTGCTCTATCTCGTCCGGAGAGGAAAGGATTACTGGTTCAGGAAGATCGGGCTCTCCCTGCTCACCAAGAATATCTTCGATCGCACAAAATCGCTCAAGCCAGTCACGGGTCACTTCAATAACCTGTTCCTCTTTCTTTATCCCGAAGCGTGACTTCTTCCGGTATGCGAGTGGAGTGAGCGAAATTATCGGCTCTTGTCTGAAAAAATATTCAATCGGGATATCCAGCGCCTCGGCTATTGAAATCAGCCGGGATGAGTCCGGAGTAGTAATTCCATTCTCATAATTACCAAGTGCCGGGGCGGTTATCCCAATCTTTTCAGCCAGAGCCCTCAGGCTGAGTCCTGCCCTCATTCTCCCATGTCGTATCCGCTCTCCGATATGCATACGGTTCCCTTTCACTTTACAAATTAATAATTAGCTTACAAGTTTGTAAAGTTACCTGAAAAAATGATCCTCCGGTGAGGTTCACCCGGTTTTTAGGGCCGCGTTACGTTCAATATACGTTCGTGGGCGTAAACCTGAATTGAACATACGTTCACGAACGTATTCCATAGGGTACCGGGTATCGGCTAAACCCGATACCCGGCATGCCGAAAAGTTGACTCCTGCATCCGGTCGCTCCTAGCGTCGCTTCCCCGTCTGCAGGGTCAACCGTTCGGCTTCCGTGGTGGTTTTCTCATCCCTCAAAGATATCCTGATACCTTCAAATATTCAAAATCAAGGATCGGATAAGGAAGCAGTATGTTAATCAGGAAAACCTGACACATACTACTATAGGGTCCTCTATGTCAGGAATCACGGACTTAAACGACTAATAATTATGGAGAGTATGAATGGTTGAAAGCAGAGCAGGAGTAACAATCCGCCAAAGAGAAGGATATTTAGCTTTTATTCCAAAGCCTCTCCCTCCAAATCCTCCTTTAGATCTCAATGATTCCTTGCTCTCCCTTCTCTCGCAGGCAGACCGGGCTCTGGCTCGTCTTGATGGGATCACCTATGCACTCCCTAGTCCTGATT
>NZ_JAJRBM010000262.1 GCF_028679455.1 Methanospirillum sp.
ACCGGTGATATCAGTGATACCAAGTTTATTGCGTGTCCCACATCTAAAGGCGTGAACTCCCCCAATATCCTGCAGAAACAGTTCTGCCAACTATTCGTCGTAATAAAATTTATATGTGCCCACTATTAAATTTAGATCAGTCAAAACTTATATGATTAATTATGAAAGTTATTACTGTTGAAAAAATGCTCCCGGGATCCTCTGCTGTCATTTCAGAAATTTTTGGAGAACCTCTCGTGAAAAGGAGACTTATGGAGATGGGAGTTTTGCCGGGTTCAGTCCTGAAACTAATCAAATGGGCGCCGCTTGGTGACCCTGCTGAATGTCAGATTCGTGGGTATAAACTCTCAATCCGACGATCCGAAGCTGCCATGATATCGGTTTCAGTTGAAGGGAGTGAATAAGATCATGGTTCCACTCAGTTTCACGAAAGCGGGAGATCGGGTAGAGGTAGAGCACATCTGTGGGGCCGGATACCTCTCCAGTACCCTGGGACAACTCGGCATATCAGTCGGTGAAGAACTGACCGTCATTCAGAAAGCAAATGAATCGGTAATTATCAGGATAAAAGAAAGCCGGTATGCATTGGGAAACGGAGCCGCGAGTATGGTCATGGTAAAACCAGTAAAAGGAGTATAATGAACGAAATTCGTCTTCTGTTAGCAGGCAATCCGAATGTTGGGAAGACAACCCTGTTCAATTCCTTATGCGGTGTATACCAGCATACCGGTAACTATCCGGGTGTGACCGTAGATATAAAGGAAGGAACACGGAAATCCGGTGATACCACCTTAACGATCTGTGATCTCCCGGGAACTTACAGTTTAAGTGCTTTTACTCCTGACGAGCAGGTTGCCCGTGATGCACTCCTTACCTCCCATCCGGATGTAGTCGTTCAGATCATCGATTCAACCAATATTGAACGCAATCTGTTTCTGACCACCCAGTTACTGGAGATTGGCATTCCCATGGTCATCGCCCTGAATATGTCTGATCTTGCAGAGCAGTCAGGGATATCAATAGATGCAGACTGCCTGTCCCGTACAATAGGTATCCCGGTTGTCAGCATTGTTGCCAGCCAGGGCAGAGGGATTGAAGCTCTTATTGCATCGGCCATTGCGGTACAGGGCAAAAAGACTGGTACCTGTTCGGTTCAGTATTCTCAAACAGTAACCGAGAGGCTTACCGGGATCAGCACCTTTCTGCAGGAGCATACCGCTCTCATCAGCGGCCTTACTCCCGATTATGCAGCAATCCGTCTCCTTGAAGGTGATGAAAATCTCGCACACCGGCTTCATTCAGAAGACCTTACCATCCCGGTAATTGATACCTGCGATCCTGCAGAGATTGACAGATTAATCCAGGAGATCATGATTGCCAGATACAAAACGGCAGAACAGATCACCGGGTGTGCCGTCTCCTGCTCTATCGGTAGAGTAATGCCGACCGATCTGCTGGATCAGGTACTTACTCATCCCTGGTTTGGCATACCGATCTTTCTCTCGTTCATGTGGTTTGCGTTTCAGTTGACCTTCAGTGCATCGGTACCATTTGCAGCAGGTCTTGAGGTACTGTTTGGAACCATGAGCGACTCACTGCAAGGACTCGGGCTCGGACCAACTGTGACTTCATTTCTCTCCGATGGAGTTATCGGTGGTGTTGGGACCGTATTCAGCTTCGTCCCCAGTATTTTTATCATGTTCCTGTTGCTCTCGCTTCTGGAAGATTCAGGATATCTGGCACGGGCGGCATTTGTGATGGACCGGCTGATGCAGTCAATCGGACTGCATGGAAGATCTTTCATTCCGCTCCTGATCGGATTTGGGTGTAATGTTCCTGCAATCATGGCAACCCGGACGCTGCAGAGCCGGGCTGATCGGATAATCACCATCATCTCGATACCGTTCATGTCCTGTGCAGCCCGTCTGCCGGTGTATGTCCTTCTCGCCGGGATATTCTTCGGAGCTCATGCCGGGACGGTGATATTTTTCCTGTATGTTCTCGGCATCCTGGCAGCAATAGGCACAGCACTCCTGTTTCGCAGGATGGTCTTCTGCGATGAACCTTCACCCTTCATCATGGAACTTCCCCCGTACCGGAGTCCGACGGTGAAAGCAGCCGCACTCCACATGTGGCACCGGGGACGCGAATACCTCCAGCGGGCTGGGATTGTAATCTTCGGAGGTGTTCTGGTAGTCTGGATTTTAGCTACTCTGCCATTCGGAGTTGAATATGGATCCGCTGACAGTATTGCAGGAATTTTGGGCCATATTGCAGAACCACTCTTCGCTCCGCTCGGGTTTACCTGGCAGCTCGTGGTCGGGCTGATCTTCGGGTTCATCGCTAAGGAAGTAGTGGTTGGATCGCTCGGAACCCTCTATGGAGGTGAAGATTCACTCGCCTCCTCTCTGGCTGCCGATCCGGCACTCGGACCGGCGACTGCTCTCGCGTACATGGTCTTTGTTCTCCTTTATCTCCCCTGTGTAGCAACGCTCGGGGTGATCAAACAGGAGATGGGATCCTGGAAATGGACCGGTATTGCTCTTGGATGGGGAATACTGGTAGCGTTTGTCCTGGCCTTCATCGTCAAAGTCATCGGAACAATAATACTGGGAGTATAACATGTCAATACACCGATTTCCACACACAAATCTGTATCTCTGGACTGCGGTGATAGCCACGGTCACCATCATCTTTGGTCTTGTCTCTCTGGGCACAGGCCTTGGTATTGAATCCGGTCTTCCGGTTCCTGCAGATATTCCAGGAGGATGTATCCTCCTGCTTATCGGAGCAATTCTCATCACCGGCATCATTGAAGGAAGAAAAGACCGGGCACGCTGGGTTCAGTATGGGTACACCGGACTACTCCTCCTCCTGATCTTCGGAGTCTGTACTCTTCTGATAGCAGGAGCACAAGCAATTTCACTTATGATTGAAGGGGAGTTTACCGATATGGGTACACTAACCGGATCCGGGTTTATCTGGGGAGCAATTCTTGCAATTCCCGCTTATCCGGGCATTCGCCGGATACTCTTCGGATGTTCCCAGGGAGGTGCATTCTGATGAGTGAAGGACTCGCAGTTCTTGGGTTCATCCATTCACGCGGAGGATGTCTGTTATCCGAATTGTCAGTTGAGATGGGGGTTCCACTGAGTTCACTCCATGGGTGGGTTGATATGCTCTGTAGCACCGGATATCTGAAGCGGTGTGAACAGGATCACGGAGAATGCCCGTGCTCAAAGAGCGGTTCCCGTTGTGTCGCATGCAGGTGTTCCTGTCACGCGGTACAGGCAGGAAAGCCCATGAAGATCGAGGTTACTGAACGGGGGATGGCAATGGTGAGGAGGAGTTCTGATGAAATCAGCAAAGATGAGGTTGTCTCAGACTATGGAAGACTACCTCGAAGCAATATTTGTCCTGAGTAAAACCCGTGGATATGCCCGGACCAGTGAGATAGCAAAGTTCCTTAACGTTACCCCTTCTTCTGTGGTAGAGATGGTAGGAAAGATTGCCAGGTTAAAACTGGTAGTCTGGAAACGGTATGAAGGGGCCTATCTGACCCCTGAAGGACGCATTCATGGTGAGACGGTTCATATTCGTCATGAGACATTGCGTCGGTTTTTTGAACTCATTGGCGTTTCACATGATATCGCTGATACTGAGGCATGTATCATTGAACATGAACTCTCTCCGGTTACCACTAACGCAATTGGAAATCTTGTTCGCTTTCTTGAGACTCCTGCCGGTGCAAACACTTGTTCTGCTCTGAATATGTTCTTACAATTTCAGGATGCCGGGGTTCCGTGGAGTGGATACGTTGAACCGTCTCTCCCGATTTCATCAGACGATATTCAGGGTTCGATCCAGAAAACCGATCAGCACTTTCAGTTCCTCTCTGTACTGACCCGACATGATCTCCTGAAATCAATCACAGCATTATATGGATATCTTGAAATTCTCAGGGAACATGATTCAGAGATAGGGAAGGAAGAGATACTCTCCCGGATTAAATCGGTTGCATCATCGATGCACCGGCAGATTTCAGGGAGTAGTGAACTCCTCATCCCGGGGTCAACTGCTCATTCATGGATAAATATTGGAACTCTGATTGATACAATATCAAAAAATCTGGCAAATGATCAGGTCACGATAGAAAACTACCTTCACGGGATCGAGATTTTCGCAGACCCGCTCATCGAAAAGGTCGTCTACAACCTCATGGAAAACTCAATTCGTCATGGTGGATCGGTATCCCGGATTCGGTGTGAATCTGATATGGACGGGTTTGACCTTGTGTGGTCGATTCAGGATGATGGATCAGGAATAGACCCGAATAAGAAACATGCCATATTCCGACCACACAGAGGGGATAATTCCGGCCTAGGGCTCGCGATGGTGGACCAGATTCTCTCTTCCTGTGGGATGCAGATAGAAGAGCAGGGAATCCCGGGAGAGGGAGCACTGTTTGTAATCCGTGTCCCCTCTCCATTATTCAGGGAACATAGTTCAGAAAAACCGGTTGAACAATCTATCGGTATACATATGGCAGCCCCGGTTACATCCAGATAACAACCCCATACTATTTTTCAGTTTTTTCTGTATTTCATAGGTTTTTTCGGGAACAATAGATCAGTCCCGAAATTGAGATATGAGTATGTGCACTGCAACCTGAAGTCCACACTAGGAATAGAGGGAGTGTAGTGCCATCAGGAAAGAGTCATAAATATGGAGTGAATAACGCATTATGGCGATAAAATCGTCTATTCGAGGAATAAAGGAAGAAGACATTCCGTTATGTCTTCAGAGATTTCTGATTCATTCATCAGGTAATGAATTACAGAAGGCACATTCGACCAAAAATGAGGAGAGATAAGGGAAAATCGATTATAATTCAGACACAGATCCCGAGTTCAGTATAATGGTTCGCTCACTCAGATATATTCCCGATTGAAGGTTCGAAATCATATCATCTGAAAAAGAATAGAAGAAGTATACCCGAAATTATTGAGTTCACACACTTCTTCTTCATAGAAGGTTTCGATTATCTTTTCAGTTTAATTTTCGCTCATGTATTTCTGCGAATATTTTTTCTCCGTGCTGGTCTTCATCCGGGCAGGATGTTGCGAATAGCAAGACCGGAATGATCCCGTATTTTGTCTTCAGGTTCAGCGGTAACTCATGGGCTTGTGACGTTTGATTCAGCACGTTCCTGCAAACCTCCTCCACAAGACCGCCCTCTACAAACCAGGAACTGAAAGATGTTCCGATAAGAGTCTGAAGGGGGTACCCGATACTTATCTCGGTAGCTTTGTTCACATCGCTGATCTTCAGATCTCTCTCGATCGTAATGAGAGGATCGATATGAGCCTCAATCAATGTTCGGTGATAACGACTCATTTTTATGAGATCTGATTCTGCTTTTTTTTCTGCCGTGATATCTCTGATAGATTCAATAATCCCATTGAATATTCCTGAACCATTAAAAAGGCGGGAGGTTTTAATCCAATAGGTTACCTGTTTTTTTTCTGTGTTTTCTAAGCATAGTTCACTTATTATCATCTCTTCTGTTCGAAGTAACAAGGTAAAATCCCGGGGAAGATCTTCTCTCTTTTCGAGTAAGATATCGGCTGGAACCCGGTGGGTAGTTGCGTAAAAAGGGAGGCATTGTTTGTATTCTGACACATCTTCTGCACGCTCACGAATGATACCGGTTACATTTTCCATTGCCCTGTTCCATGCAATGATTCTACCCTGGAGATCAATGGCATATGTCGGATCCGGAAGATGTTCAAAGATAGTTGCGATGAGATGTTCCTTCTCCCTGACTTCCTGTTTAGAACGAATTTTTTCAGAGATCTGGCAGATGATGTTCACGAGTTCAGCATACTGAGATTTCGGTTCCCCGCCTTTCCGGAGATAATGGGTTGCACCGTTGTTGAGTGCTTCAATTACTACCTCTTCACGACCTCTTCCTGTGTATAGAATAAAGGGTATAGAGCATCCACTGTTTCGAACACATGACAGAAATTCGATACCGTTTATGTAAGGCATGTCATAATCTGATACAATCACATCGATTTCGCGTGTTTGAAGGACTTTACAGGCTTCATCTGCAGAGTTACAGCAGATAGTTTCTATCTTTCCTGTACGTTCTAAAAACCTGCTTGTAATATCGAGAATCACGGGCTCATCATCAACAAGTAAGACTCTGCAGGGTTTCTCTGGTTGGTCCAAAGGCTCGAATGAGGGATATGTGATGGTTTCTCCGGATATTGGTATATGTGAGACTGATATGGGGGAAAGTTCTCCAAACATGAGTAAGTACTCTTATGTTAGGATCACAAATCAAAACGCCAAACATTGTTTGGCTCATCTATCCTGCCCTGAATTGAAAATAACCGGCGGTATGTCATCTCCCTACCATTACGGAAACGTATTGAGGGATATGGAGAAAAACCTGATATTTTTCGGGATTAATCCATAGGAACCGAAAAAGAGATGATAGTATTGCAGGAAAAACCTGCAATACGGTAAAAATGGTTGAACATACTGAATTGATCGAACACATGAAGGAAGAACTTGTTCATGTGCATGGAGATATCGAACACGTCCAGCGGGATATGGAAGCCCTTATTGGGCATCTAAAAAATCTCGATGAACATATGCATCACCTCATGGAAGAGGCTGATGCGAAATCAATCTCCTCTTCATGCTGATACAGATACTACAGATCTCTCGGTCTCCTTTTTTGATACCTATCAAAAACGGGTGATATTTAGAGAAATTCTGAATTAATGATTTATCCGATATTTCATGCAGATATTATGTTTGTATATGACGTCAATTCAGTATGACCAATATGAAGGAGGACATATATGAAATTAAAAGTAGTAACGATCTTCACGCTATTTGTTGTGCTGACATTATCTGGTGGTACAATTGCAGATCGCGTACCTAATCAGACTCCGGAGAATCAGGTATTCTCGATTGACAGTGTGATCGATGTTACCGGTGCTGTAGACGATAAAACCAGCATGTCCTGGGTACTCGCATCTCCGGGATCTATTCCTGAAGGAATTCTTGATGCCGAACAGGTGATTGCTGATGTTACCTATAAGGATTCCATCTTAACTAACGGAGGAAAACTTGCCGAAAATAAGAATTTCGCATTTGACTCCCGTGATCAGTTAAACGGTTTATATAACATTGAATCTGAGAAGGTGCTGACATATGCAAGTACTGAGGGTGCACATCTGGTGGGTGAGGAAGAATATACGCTCTCCGTTGCCGGGAATTACTCAGGCACTGAAGATGATATCCGCTGTGTCTTTTCGGAGGGAAATGCTGCAGTTCTTCCCGCATTCTGCAATATTGTCTCGGCAAAGAGTGCCCAGGTGAACATCAACAGTGCCCAGATTTCCACCAAGGGCCAGATCCGTGCAGTTGCTGAAACTGCTGATATCCCGGCAGAAGTCAATTACCAGATAGCGGTCACTCCTGATGCAAACTCGGGGAGCGGTTTTGCAGAAGGAACGGTAAAGACCGTCTTTGCAGGAAGCATCATGGAAGCCCGTGATGGCGGGGACGACAACTATGCCCTTGATGGCACTACGGAAGATGGAGAAGCGACCTGGAACAAGACTTCTGCAGAAAACACATGGAAAGACACCACAGAAGTAACCGGTGGCATCAGAACTCTGCAAAAGGCTTTTGCCTATCAGTCAGGATTCGTACTATAACCGGGAATTACCTTTACTTTTTTGCGTGAAAAAGCCACATGCAAAGGGTTATTAACCCCATTACATTAATTCAGTATCCTGCCTATTATTGCCTGAACAGCCTATGAAACAGTTAAATACCCTTTTTTATCGAGAATGACTCCGGGTTTAACGGTTTACATTTATGTGGTTCGGTCTGGTGCATTTATTCTCATAAACCTGGGGTTAGGATGAGGTGACATACAATTGTGACAATATGGCAATTGAATTAAATTCCCAGCAATTTAATTCCATATCTGCGTTAAGGAAGGATAGGAACAAAATTACTGCCAGGTTGGAAAAGTCTGGGAGTATCTATCAATAACCCAGAGATCACTATCATTCAACGAGTCTCCACTTTCCTTTTGGTACCTGGATCTCAAACCGTGCTCCCTTTCCCGGTTCACCGGTCTCAGTGATGGTTATCCCGGTAATATCAAGAATCTCACGTGAAAGATTAAGCCCAAACCCGGTATGTTTATAGTACTCACGATTGAAGATTTTTGATTTGAACTCATTGGGAATTCCGACACCATCATCTTCACAGATGATAATATATCCTTCTTTCCCTTCTACTCCATAGAACCGGATCTTACTGATCGTGTCACCATATCGCTTTGCATTATCAATGAGATTGAAAAATACCTTTACGATCAAGGGATCTGCATACATTTCAATTCCTTTTACCTCACTAAAAACCTGAATAGGTGTGACATCGATCGAGGTAATGGCATGAGTAATTACGATTCTCACATCCTGCCAGATTGGAGTATGTACTCCGATATCCTGGTAATCGCGGGTAAATGAAATCTGTCGCTCAATATGGTGTGCTGATACATCTACATTATTGATATATTCTCTCACCCTGGGATCCAGGTTTTGATCCAGTGCCAACCCTGCATATCCGAAAATCACCTGAAGTTCATTACCGATATCATGCCGGGTGATCCCTGATAAGAGATTTAATTTGTGATTGACGAGACTTATTGCATCTTTATCAAGTTTTCTTTCAGTAACATCCGTACTGACAACGATAACTCCAATTGCTTCTCCGGATTCATTAAAGAGAGGAACGGTATCGGTTTGTACCCAGATATGCTCACCCTTGGATGTTGTGAGTTCTTCTAGTATTCCAAGTTTTGGAGTTTTTGACAGGATAACTTCTTGATCAGTGAGGGAGAAATTATCAGGAGCACCTGGATATAATTCGGAGAAGGTTTTTCCTTCGATCTCCTGAACCGGCCTCCCGATGATCCGTGCGACAGCAGGATTTACCTTGACATACCGATTGTCCATGTCCTTAAAACTGATCATGACCGGAACATTTTCAAGGATTGTCTGAAGTTCTCTGATAATGTTTTGAAGTTGCTCTTCAGCCCGTTTCCTCCCGGTAATATTCTC
>NZ_JAJRBM010000263.1 GCF_028679455.1 Methanospirillum sp.
AGTACGGTAATAAGATTCTTAATCAGGTGATCAACAACCGCAATGAGGGTTGCTGTTGCCGGGGCAACCCCTGATAACTCAAAAATAAGTGCAAGGGAGACTTCATAGGTTCCAAGACCACCCGGAGTTATGGGAACCGCTTTTACCAGATTCCCGGCCACAACCGCAAGAAGGACAACTGCGAATGGCATCTCCTGCCCGAACATTGCTGCGACTGCCAGACAGATTATCGTGTCCATCAACCAGATCGCCATCGATGAAAAAAACAGGATCAACGCCGACGAAGGAGTGAGGGATGCTGCCTTCACCTCAGCAAGCATGGTCAGGAAATAACCCAGATATTTATTATCTGAAGTTAACCGGCCCATAAAGAGCAAAATCGCAAAAAAGAGAACTCCTAGTATCAGGGGCACTGCTATAAGCGAGAGCATCCATTCCGGAACATTCAGAACAAAGAGAACCGAGACCAGACCCAGTAGGGCAACCGTGAGAATATCAAAGACCCGTTCTACCACAATTGAGGAGAGGCCCTGTGAGACGGTTGAGTTATACTCATGCCGTATCAGGACGATCCTGATCAGATCTCCCAGTCTCGCCGGAACCAGAAGGTTTACCGTCTGCGAGAGGTAGATACAGGCGGTTGCAAATATCGTCGGCACTACCACCGTTAGTCGGGAAAGAATTACCTTATACCTCCATCCCCGGGAGAACCATGCAAGAGTACAGATAAGAACTGCAGGAATGAGATAGAGAGGATGAAGATATTGAAGAGTACTGGTCAGATCCCCCCAGACACGCCAGAGCATTGCCCCGATGATACCGCAGGCAAATAGAAGAGAAAGAATCAGCGCAGCGATCTTACGATACATGAATTCTCCACCAGAGATTCAGAATTGATCGGCCCATCTTCCAGATATCCTGTGATTTGACTGTCGTTCCGGGCCCTTCACGCCAGAGTACCGGGATCTCTGCTATTTGAAACCCCTTTCGTTGAGCTCTGACCAGAACTTCAGTATCCCAGAACCAATGAGTATCACAGATTTCAGGAAGAAGAGCAAGGAGTTTATTTCTTCGGAATGCCTTGAATCCACACTGATGATCGTTTAACCTGCTTCTGAGAATAAAGCGAACCAGCCAGTTATACCCGCGACTCTTGATCTCACGATTCAGGCTGCGTGTGATATCACTATCAGATAGAAGGCGCGAGCCGGTCGCAATATCGGCGCCTTCATCAACCACATTGATAATCTGGGGAAGGTATGCCATGTCAGTGGCAAGATCAACATCAAAGTAGCAGAAGATGTCACCCTTTGCCCGCATTGCTGCGGTAGAAAGGGCAGAACCGCGTCCAAGGCGCTGATCACGATGAAGATGGACTATTCGTGAGTCTCTTTCCTGCCATGATGCAGCACATTCAGCAGAACCATCAGTACTTGCATCTTCTGCAATGATGATCTCAAACCCTGAATAATTCTGCTCCATCAGTTGCAGAGTTTGGGGAATCGCTTTTTTCAGCGCAGATATATCATTGTATACAGGAATAACCACAGAGATGAAAGATTTGGAATTAGTATTCACAGCTTTGGATACCCTCCACGACTCGCCGGGCTGCCTTGATAGAGCCTTCAATACTCCGTTCAGGGTAATTTTCAGGTGAAAACATACCTGCAAGGTACAGACCGGGAATAGACGGCTCGATTAGATTGTGTTTATATCCGGTGAGATACAGCGGACCTGCATCGCGATCAATTGCAATTCTGGTCCAGAGTACTTCCTGAGGATCTACTGAGAATTTAGTGCAGAAGTCAGATAGCATCTTCTCTTGTAATGCAGGATCAGGAGTGCCGGTAAAGTATGATGCCAGGTATACCAGATGTTCTCCATACCATTCAAACGGGGCAAAATTGGTGTGAGATACGACTGCGCCATAGGGAGCGGGATCGGTAACGTTCAGCCAGTATATACCCTGCGCCACATCACGGGAGAGCGCGAGCGTCATGCAGGCTGCTCCCTGATACGGAATGTCAGGGATACCGGAAATTCCAAGATCTGTCAGGATCCGGGGGCTGACTGTACCAATCAGGAGATCAAAGCATTCACCATTTATTTCCCAGCCTGATCCCTTCGGGGAGGTAATCCGGGTAACCGAAGTGACCGGGGTTCCGGTATTGATTCTACATCCCCGCTCTGATGCAGCAGATGAGAGTCGATCGATCAGAACTGAAAAACCTCCTTTAAGATATCCCAGACGCTCTCCTTCAACCCCACGGTTAGATCTGATGGCAACACGGCTGATCAACCAGGCAGCCGATACCTGATCCGCATTCTGACCAAACTTGGATTTTAGAAGCGGCTCAAAAAATGAATGATATATGCGCTCTCCAAGCCTGGATACGATAAATTCCCGTGCGGTAATGGCATCAAGGGGAGTCATGTCCAGCCCGGACGCCTGCATCGTAAACATCCCAAGTCGTATCTTGTCAATGAAACTCAGATACTGATAACGGAGGATCTCCATAGGGGTAGTTAGCGGGTGGATAACGCCATCCGTAAATGAACCGGTGGAACCCGAGAGCCAGATGATATCGTTAGTCAGGTCAAGCTCTTCTAAGAGATTCATCAGAGCAGTATCACCTGAGAAGAAATGGTGATAGAACCTTTCGATTGAGTACCGCTCATTTCGATACGAAGAAAGTAGACCACCCAAATCGGATTCCCGTTCAAATATGACCACTTCGTGGTTACCTGCAAGAGCATATCCTGCAACAAGCCCTGCTAGTCCACCACCAATGATACCTATCCGCATCTGAAATCTCCGCTCATATTTCCTTAGTTAATCCCATCGCGCTTATTGAAGAAGCTTTTTGAGTATACACACGTAAAATGTACGCAATATCAAGGTACCGTATAATTTCAGGGCAACTGGTGTTACCACAATGAAAGTATTTTTTATAGGATTCGGTCAGGCAGGAGGCAAGATCGTTGATAAGTTCATCGAGTTTGACCAAAGAGCCTCAGGAGGAAGCTTCCGGGCGATAGCGGTCAACACTGCCCGTACAGACCTCATGGGACTTCAGAACATCGATTTTGAAGATCGGGTTCTCATCGGCCAGACAACGGTGAAGGGGCATGGAGTAGGGACAGACAACGACACCGGTGCCCAGATTACCTTTGATGAGATTGATATCGTGATGAATGCCATCGATCGGAAAGGGATCGGAGAAACCGAGGCATTTATTATTGTTGCCGGTCTCGGAGGAGGGACCGGATCGGGTGGTGCCCCGGTCCTTGCCCGTCATCTCAAAAAGATCTATACCGAGCCGGTCTACGTTCTTGCTATTCTCCCTGCACCTGAAGAAGGACGACTCTATTCATATAATGCAGCAAGAAGCCTCGCCACTTTAGTGAAAGAAGCTGATAATGTCATCCTTTTTGATAATAGCGCATGGAAGAATGAGGGTGAAAGTATCAAGGGAGCCTTTGAACGCCTGAATGAAGAAGTTGTCCGAAGATTCGGCCTTCTCTTCCGTGCAGGTGAAGTAGGAACTTTAGGCAATGTTGGTGAGATGGTGGTAGACTCAAGTGAGATCATCAACACGCTGAAGGGTGGGGGCATTAGTTCAGTTGGGTATGCCATCAGTGAAGTAGGAGTTCAGAACCCGGAACCTGAACGTGGATTACTCGGAAGAGTTCTTCGGAGGGGACCACAGGTCGAAGAACGGCGCCCTGAAGATAAACTGATGGGGGAAGATCGGACATCACGTATCCTCTCCCTGGTCCGAAGGGCAATGCTTGGGCGGCTGACACTCCCCTGTGAGTATTCAACAGCAAGCAGGGCCCTGGTACTGGTTGCAGGACCACCTGATGAACTGGATCGGAAAGGAATCGAGAAGGCAAAAAGTTGGGTTGAGGAGAACATTGCCGGTGTTGAAGTTAGGGGCGGAGACTTTCCTGCCCAGAGCAGATACGTTGCAGCGGTGGTTCTCCTTGCTTCGATCGCTGATGCACCCCGTGTTACAAATCTGCTTGAGATTGCTAAAGAGACCAAAGCAACTTCAGAACGTATTGACGAGGAGAACGTACTCAAACTCGATGAGAGCATCGAACCACTGTTTGAATGAGGTCACGCATGAAGACAGGAACACTAATTATCTCATTGCTGGTTCTTATCGGACTGGCAATCACCCCGGTTCTGGCAGGAGTAGATGTCGGATATGTCAATGTCAAACCTGCCGGGGATCTTGAATCAGGAAAATCAAATGTAACTGCAGATTTTCAGATTGACTTTACTTCAGTTGCAGGTGAAACATTTCCCAGTGATGAGAATCTCCTCCTTTCAACCCAGCTGGAAAACCCACTCTGGACATATTCTATCATCCTTGACGGAGTAGAAAATACCCGGCCTGCGTCAAGTAAAAGTCAACTCACCCTTACGGGATGGGAACTTTCATATAAAGATCAGGAAGAGCAGGTCAAGGTTTCTTTGAAAGGAAATGCTCCAAAGACTGACAAATCAAAACAGATCGAGGTTGTTAGTGTCAGCACCACCGGTGCAAATAACCGGGTAAAAGAGCAGGTACGGAATGTAACCGCATTCCTTACAAATCCCAATGAGTTATCCGGAGATATCGGCTCAATCAAAACAAAAGTCAAGACATTGCAGAATGATATTGCCAAATACAAAGCAGACGGGATTGATACCTCAAAAGCTGACCAGAAGGTTAAGGATGCATCTGATGCACTGAACCAGGCTGCCAAAGAGACATTTGCAAATGCAAAGATTTACATGCAGAATGCAGAGACCTATGTCAAAGATGCATACTCGTATCTCGATATGGGGATCGCCCAAAAAGAAATAGCAGATGCAAAGGAGGCGATTGATCGGACCGATGAATGGATCACTTATTTTAAGACAGACAAAAAGATGGAGACAGATCCGCGTCTGGCACCAATCATTACCAAACGGGAATTTGCAGCAGAATATGCATCAAACGCACAGGAACTCTTTGATCAGAGTAAATTCACAGAAGCACGCCAGAAAGCGGAGGACGCATTCACCAAGGCTACTGATGTTTTTAACGATACCCAGAATCTGAATAATGAGGTCAACCAGACCGCGAAGGCTGGTGCAGCACCAGACCTGAGTGGACTGTTCGGCATTTTAACTAACCTGATCATTCTGATTATTATCATCGCCATCGTTGTAGGGATCTTCCTATTCCTGAAAAAACGTGGAGGGTCCGGAGGCGGAAAGGGAGGTAGCGGGAAAGGTGGCGGAGGTTCTTTCGGATGGAAGAAACGTTCTTCAACAAAGTCGAAGAAGTCTCATCAGTATGATGAACTCTTTTGAGTTCACCACATATTTTTTCTGAATTAGTGGTACCGGTTACAGTTTCCTTTTTTTCTGGCACTCAAAATCAGAACACTAAAACCAAGACCTGCGTAGCCAGATCTGCTATTAATCCCAAAGGAATTATTTCAGTCACTGGCAGCAGTTTCAAACACGGAAAAAAGAGAGCGTCACAGAGTGACACCAGACTTCTGTTTCACAAAAACATCAAGGTTGATACTGCCGGTTTTTCCGTCCCGAAGGAAATAATACGCAGGAATTCGATCTTTATTATCATACCATGAGAACCAGTAACTGAGTTTGTACTGCTTCTTGTCATAACCCGCAAGAGTATCATAACTCTCGGTGTCATGAGTTATCACGAGATCAGGATGCTGGGACGCAAAGGTAGACGGTTCTACCTTCTTACCATAGAACGTGATTTTATCCCACCGGTTTCCCCGATAATACCAGGGTAGTGGCCAGTATGATTCAGTTGCCACAACTACTGAATTGGAATTATCAATGAGCCGCATAACTTCCCGCATATCCTCACTATTCTGAACCTGCACAATAGGTTCATTGATGTCTGCAGGAGTATAGCAGACATGGGCCATCATCACGATCAGGAAGATGGCTGCAATTACCACCGCAATAATCTTCCCACGAGACTGAACCTCATATGAGGCAAGGAGAATCATCGGGAAGAGCTGATGAATAATAAGCCAGGGGACTTTTTCTCCGACATAGGCGTAAAAAAGCATTGCCAGAATGGTCCAGTAGAGTGCCAGGAGAAAGATAAACTGCGAACGATCCGGGATACCACGGAATGAACGGACAAATCCTTCCCTGCCTTGTAGACGGCGCAGATACGACTTAATTTCTGTAATTACGCACGAAAATCCTTTTTCACGGATGCCATACTGCCATACTGCTGCCATCGCAAGAAGGGCTATAGGAAGTTCATACAATCCCAGAATGAGAAGATACCAGTAAGGCCCACCACAGAGACGGCACTGACCATTGATACCCATCCAATGCTCAATCGCCTTAAATGGTGCCTGAAAAAACATCTCAGGATGTATAAAGAAGGTGGTATAGCATACCGCTCCGATTCCTGCCATTACAAGTATTCCGGAGATAAGATCCCGTTTCCAGGTATCAGGTAATGCGATTCTGCCATTGAGTAACATGAACAGGAAAAAAGAACCTAGTATCAACAGGGTAAACGGCATATCCTCTTTGAGACAAAGACCACATGCAGCAGATACAGCTCCACCAATTGCATACTGCCACTTCCCCTTGTCAAAGTAGAGGAGAAGACATACGAGCAGAAGTACAGTAAAGAAGAGTTGAAATATATCATGGCGAAGAAAACGGGAAAAATACACCATTGAGGGAGATATCGCAAAGAAAAATGCACCAACTATAGCATAGTTGCGGGTAAGCCACCCTTCCCGGTATAATATATAGAAAAGGGGAATTATCGCTGCACCAAAAAGCCCGGGTAAAAACCTGACAATGGTATCAGAATCCTTAAACAGTAAAAACGCCGCACCTGTCAGATAATACAGAAGCGGGCCATGATACATGGGATCATAGAGATAT
>NZ_JAJRBM010000264.1 GCF_028679455.1 Methanospirillum sp.
GATTGGTGCATTAGTTTGCTTATACGAATTGAAAGGATATAGGAGTTGTGAATGAAAACTTGTGCTAACTTCGTATAATGTGCGTAAACTTCAGTGTGAAATTATTAATTGATCTTATAGATTCTTGTTAGAATTGGTAATCTTACGGTTTCTGCGGAATAATGGGAACAGGCCGTATCACATTTCCGATCATGCCGTGTTGCTTGTCTGACTTTTCAGATCCTGATCAAAAAGAGCGATGAAAGGACCAATAATAGATATGCAATAACTAAAGAATATTGTACCTAACTAAATATTTATGGAATTACAGTCAGTTTAAAATAACAGATCTGAGCAGAGGAGATTTCGAGGATACAATATTTGAGGGCATATCTGGCGTATGAAAATTGCATTGTACGGTAAAGGAGGAATTGGTAAATCTACCGTTTCATCAAACATTACAGCATCACTCGCAGAGATGGGGTGCACAGTCCTTCAGATTGGGTGTGATCCAAAGTATGACTCCACCCGTCTTCTCATTGGGGGTATTATACCGATGACCGTTCTTGATTATATCTCCAGAACGCTCCCGCAGACCCGCTCACTACAAGATATTGTCTATTCAGGATACCGGGGAGTGGCGTGTGTTGAGGCAGGAGGTCCTGAACCGGGAGTCGGATGTGCAGGACGGGGAATCATCTCAACATTTCGAGTGCTGGAAGACCTGGGCCTTGATTATCAGGCATTTGATCTGATCCTGTATGATGTACTTGGAGATGTCGTCTGCGGAGGGTTTGCAGTTCCCATCAGAGAGGAGTATGCCGATGCTGTAGTAATTGTGACTTCAGGGGAGTACATGTCCCTGTATGCTGCAAATAATATCATTAGAGGCATCCAGAATTTTACATCTGACACCGGGAGAGTTGCCGGGATCATCTTTAACGAACGGGGACTTGATGATGAAGAGAGCGGGGTTGTAAGGTTTGCAGAAGCGGTATCCCTCCCCATTATTGCCCGCATTCCGAAAAGTGATCTATTTGTCCGGGCAGAAAAAGAAGGAAAGACGATCCTAGAGCTCTTTCCTACATCCAAGGAAGCTTCAATCTTCAGAGATATTGCAGTTCATATCAGAGATATCAGGATCGAGTCTGGTACCGGCCTGTATTTTGGGAACCCGCTCTCTGATCAGGAACTGGAGCATCTTCTCTTTGGCCGAAAGTCCAAACACCCTGTAGAATCCTATGGGCCGGTTCAGATATCAGAGAAACCAAAGTTCTCAGAATACTCTTCATCGGTAAAACATAAATTGCCACTTATTGGATGTGCATTTGCCGGGGCAGTTGTTGTCACCACTCAGCTTATTGATGCAGCAACAGTCATTCATGCTCCTGCCAGTTGTTCTCTCATGATTCGCGAGAAGATTATTGCCACCGAGATGAGGACCTGCCGCATCTCAAAAGTTCCGTATTGCGGATCAAGTGCTGAATCATTGTTCTGTACTAATCTGACTGACAATGAGTTCACCCACGGGGGAGAGGAGTCTCTTGCACGTACAATCGAAGAGGTAATTGCCAAGGGGTATACCTGGATTTTTGTTATACCCTCATGTGTGCCGGGTCTGAATGGCGACCGGGTCAGATATGTTGCAGATCAACTGAAAGAGAAACATCTGGGTGTCGAGATCGTAGTGCTTTCGGTGGATGGAAACATTGCCGGAGATTTCACCCAGGGGATGATTCAGGCATATCAAGAGATATTTCAGCACGTTCCTCCCCTGGAGAAGATAACAGGTAATCGAACGGTCACGTTGGTAGGAGAACGGGTCTTTGCTCCTGGCGAGGAAAGAGAGATTAAGGCGATCGAAAAGATGTTGAATCGTCTGGTAGTAACTCTGAACTGCCGTCTACTCTACCGGTGCTCTGTGAAATCGCTGATGAAAGCGAATGAATCGTCACTCTTTCTTCCGATAGACCTTACTGATTACAGCGAGAGTATCAGGACATTCATAGAGTCAACATATCATCGCCCATTTCTAAATTATCCCCTTCCTATAGGATTTATTGAGACGGAGATCTGGTTGCGATCAGTGGGAGAAGTCTTTGACCGTCAGAATTGTGCATCCATGATGATAAAGGAAGCATGGATTGAGTATGACCAAAAAATTGTACAATTCAGAGAGATCCTAAACGGAAAAACTGTACTGATAACAACACAGCGACGATCAATCGACTGGATTTTGGATCTTGCTTCTGATCTCGGGATGAAAATTTTGCGGGTTGGTATTCTGTATTCACCATTTAATGATACATTTCAGTCACGATATGAGAAGACAATCGATTTTTGTTACGACTATGATCTCAAGAAGAGAACGGCTGATATCAGGACCCTGAACCCTGATCTGGTGTTGTATACCTATCCGTCCCTCTCACCAGAAGATTGTGCAAAGGGTGATCTTATTCCATATTCTCCGGGGTTCGGTTTTTTTGCCGGACTCAAGTGGGCCGACCGATGGAGCCGGATAATCAGACTCCCGATGAATGAAGGGTGGAGGAAGGATGGGGGGATACAATGATCGACGATGCTGACGGGTTTCTCGGTACTCTTTTGGCAGTGGAAGGAATTGTTGATGCCTGTGCAGTGATCAACGGGCCGAATGGATGCAGAGGGTATCCTGCATATCTTGCGGATCGGCTGCTGTCAAGGGATGCCTCCCCTACCAAGAGAAGTTTAGATGAGTTATTCTATTTTGGCCAGTCCAGAATACCCTGCACCTACCTGGACGGAGACGATTACATTGCTGGATCGACAGCGAAACTTGCAGCGATCATGCCACTCATTGCAGAGAAGGGTGATACCCTGATTGCCATCATCAATTCTCCTGGTGCATCATTGATAGGCGATGACCTGAACCGGTTTATCAGGCAGTCAGATCTCGCCGGGAGATGCATTGCCTTTGAGGATGCATGGTATTCACAGCCTCTTTCAACCGGGTTTGATGAGACCGTTGTAGCGGTACTCAAATGGCTCACCATAAACAGACTGCCCAAGGTAAAACGGAGTGTCAACCTTCTTGGTTTATCCTTGTATCAACGATATTGGGAAGGGAATGTTCAGGAATTAATCCATTTGTGTACTTTAATGGGTCTGTATGTGATCTCAACGTGGGCTGGTTCAACGGTAGCTGAGATCCGGGAGTCTCCTTCAGCATCTCATAACCTCGTCATTTTTCCGGAGTTTGCATCAAAGACTGCCGCCTGGTATGAAAAAGAGTTTGGTATTCCTGCGGTTCTGTCACCGCAAGGTGCACCTATCGGATTTTCAGCAACAGAAGCGTGGATCCGAACCGTTGCAACAGCCCTGAATGTGGATCCGGGGTTGGCTCTTGAGTACCTGAATACCCAAAAGAAACGAGCTTATCATATTATCAGCAGGTCTTCTCATGAAGCATCCTCAATCAGGGGGCTTACCTTTGGTATTCGTGCCGATGTTTCCTGGGCATTGCCTCTGATGACCTGGCTCTATTCCTATCTCAATATGCTCCCGGTTTGCATAGAAATCGGACACGGCGGAGATGAAGAGCAACGCAGATCGGTACTCAGTTTTTTAAAAGAGCATCACCTGAGTTCTGTGTTAGAAGTGAGTGCTGAGTCTGCTTTGCCTGATTTTTACTTTGCAGAAGGAATAGGTGGAGAACACCTGGCGTTATCAGGAATCTGCAGGAGTTATTTTGATCTCTCTAATAGAATGTACACAGATATCGAATTCATTCAAAGAGCAGTTGTCGGTGGTGCTGGATCGCTGATGTTTTTGGAGTATATTTTCAGGGATCATATGAATGGGATATATAGTGAGTGAACCCTGAAAATCTAAATTTCTCACCGATACTCAACAAAATTAGGAAAGACCGTTTTCTTACGATAACCAACCTGAAGCACCTCAAAATGTTTACATTATACTGATAATCACTTTTGAATAGCATGGTTTGAAATAATCTCCGTTTATCCTCGATAATTTCAAAATGATGTGCTTTACGCAATAAGAAAAACTATCTATGGTTTTGAATTGTACTGATACATTTATGGCCGATAGCTCAGAACTCGCCGAGAGAGAATATAATTCATACACGGCAATTATCAAACAAGATGGCCCATGGTGGATTGGTTGGATTGAAGGGATTCACGGGGTAAATTGTCAAGAGCGATCCTATGATGAGTTAATTTTGAGTCTGAAGGAGACACTTACTGAAGCAGTTCAGTTCAATCGTGAAGACGCTCTCCGGATGCAGGGGGAACCTATCGGGAAGAATTGATTAAGGTTCCGGTATGAAGAGGAGATTACTCATACAGCATCTTACCAAACAGGGGTGTATTCTCCTTCGGGAGGGGAGCCGTCACTCCTGGTATTCTAATCCAGTTGAAAATCATCGTTCTGCGGTTTCCCGTCATGAGGAAATAAGTGACATGTTATCTCGAAAGATCTGAAAGGATCTCTGTATTCCTCAACTTAACGAAAAAATCTACCTTTACAATGTCACGTTCAAATCGAAGAATTCCGATTTTGGCAGGTGTTTTCCATGATAAATTACGTTGTATCGTTTTCTTGAGAACCTGCTTATGATATAAAATGAGGAACTCGATATTACCAGAGAAAATCGATCTGATATTGATGATCCAGGTTCATTCCTGGATACTTACTTCTATCGCAGCGAGAGGTGTGCCACAAATGGGACCTTTTTTGGCCTCTTCAATAATCTGATCTATTTTTCGTGATGACTCCGGAGTAAAATATGACTCATTACACTGATCACAGACAAATGCAGGGATATCTTTGATCACGATAATTTCTGAACCTATACGAGCCATAAATTCAGTTGTTCCTTTCCGTAGTGTTCCTTTACAAAAAGAACATTGATCCGGCATCATTGTCTTCTCTCCCGATAATTTATCCATTCGTTCTCATCTGGGTAATAACATGTAATTATTCTCAAATGATCTTTGCACATTCCTATTACGATATGTGGTGAAATATTGTTAGCTGTTGAAAGAAGAAGATATGATGGGCAGGGTAGATCACCTTCATACGATTCGATTATCTCTCCACATAATATGGCATCTTCTAACTGTGAAGTTGAGATCTCACGTTCAGCCATTCTATTTCGTGCATGGCTGGTGACAAAATACGAGTCTGATTTTATATAATCAATAATCCTCTGATATTTCACAACTTTTCCTTTCCATTCATGTTATTATCCCATTGACACCATATTGGTTACTCTAGTATCAGAACGTTATGCAACAAACACGATCTCTTATGTATGAGCGCCTTTTTAGTATAAATCGGAACTCACAGAGATGTTTACTGAATCGATCTTGATCCTTCGAACTCAGTTTTTTCCTCCACTCACTGGTTATGGGTAAGGGAAAGGTCAGGCATTATATTGCATGAAATACTGGTTTCATCTCTCTACCCTGGGTTCTCAATGGTTGATTCCGGCATGATTCCCGCATCGGCACTGAGTTCTGATTACGAAGTATCCTGGGCATTACAGGATATCTTAGTTCCGGAGAGGTACTTCTGCTTGGCAATGTATGCAATGGTAACCTTCAGATTTTCAAGTACACTTATCTGATGTGATAAAGGAACACTATCTGCGTGTTTGCTTCGAATTTCCGCCAGATAGGGAATTACAGAGAGTACATTACATGCTGCCATCTGACCTGCAACTGCTGGAATCAGACCCCATGATATCTCGTCATGGATATGAATGACTGCCGAGACTGCTGATACCAGTGCCGGTTCTTGTGCTATCTCTCTGAGTGAATTGATAAAGCATGCCCGCCGATTCTCGCCATCAAGTTTTGTTGCAACGGACCAGATCTCTTCTTCGGTAATGCCAAACCGGGCTAGTCTGACCATCAGGTTTCGCTGTGATAATGAGTTCAAACCGGACTGTCTGCTGAGAGCTTCAGTTGTTCCTTTGATAATAGCGGTTCCGATAAGTTCACCAAGTTTTGAATGTTTGCCGGCATCAGTCAGGCGCTGAGAACTTGTTGTATCTGCAATGATCGCTATCCCGTCCGTTCCCGATCCGGTAGCAATTCCTGATGAATATTGACTCTGTGCCATGAGCTGTTGGAGTGCAGCAGTTTTCGCTTCAGTAGCGGTGATTACAGCCTGTATACAGGTTCGTTCAGGAAGATCTGCATTAATGATAAGGATGGTGTTGATAGTGCCTCCCACGGGTGTAATTTTTCCGGATTCCTGATAATACGAAGCAGGATCTCCTGCACGTCCTCCGTTGACTTCTATGCCTGCGGTGATCAACGCAGTGACCTCCAGGCCCCGAAAAGATTCAGTAACAACTGCAGCATGTTTCATTTTTGCAGCGGTTAGCAGTCCGGCGGTAGTATCTGGATCAAGATTCAGCCGTTTTGCTGTTTTGGCAAGGTAGGACTCAATGCTGCCGCCTTCAAGTTGATGTGAATGGATTGCGTCGTGAGATAACTGGTGATTAATTACCGCCTGCATGTCTGTCCTGAATCCACCGTTTACCGATGCAGTGGAGAGGACAACCCTTCCCGGGGGAAGTCTTACTATAATTGAATCATCAGTTCTGGAGGCTGTTTCTCCTGATGAAGTAATGAAGAGATTTTCGGTGGTATTGTCAGGGAGTTCAGATGAGTGTGGGTCTATGGAATCAGACATAATGGCTCTTTTTTGTTGTGTTTCAGAAGAGGATTTTAATTCTTCTGTGAGATGTGTAACTATTGCTGATATTACCCCAAAAAATCAGAGTTCAAACTTTTTGATTCTTTTGAAATATTTCTTCAGCAATCCTTTTTAAAGTCACAGATCCTGTATAAACGTGGTGAAAAGCCATGTATGCAACATTGACAGGACAACAACTTGAGAAGGTACAGGCACTTGAGAAAGAGCTTGGATTGTATGTTCTTGCAACACCGAAGTATAAACCACTCAAGCCTGAACAGGTTCAGGATCTCAATGAGATGGAGAAAAAACTCGGTGCCGTGCTTATTGCATACGAATCATAACCTATTTTCAGGATTTTAAACCGGGTGAACCCGGTATGTCGTGGCAAAACTATTGATGAGATATGTTCAGGTTTCTCTTTCGAGATTAGAAAGGACCGTTCTGATTACTGGTTCAATTTCAGGGATCTTTCTTTTCACTACATCATACACGATCTCATAATTTATCGAAAAATATCCGTGAATTATTCTATCACGCATTCCTGCTATGTCCTTCCATGGAACAGAAGGGTACTTCTCACGGATTTCTAATGAAACATTTTTCGATGCTTCTCCGATTATTTCTAGGGCCCGGGTAATCGCATGCTCAATATCCCTATCTGATATCAACTGGTCATAGGACAAAGTGTCCGATTTTGTCTGTAAAAATTCTATCTCATCAAGTATGTGTTTTAGAAATATTTTATCATCTTTCATACCAGATTACTTCCTTTTCAATGTAGGGACGAAGGTATTTGCTCACTCCGTCACAGGTGAGGAGATCTACATGCCTTGAGAAGATGTTTTCAAGAAAATAAGCAAGTTGCATAAAATTGTCAAAGGTTGCCTCTCCAGGATTAAATTCTACAAGAATATCTACATCACTTTCCGGTTTCTCCTCTCCACGGGCAAAAGATCCAAATATTCCAATTCTTTTAACGCCATATGTCCTTTGTATAAGAGGAAATGATTTTTGTAGATCCTGGATGACTGAACTTGAGATCTGAACAGATTCAGGTGGCATGAATTTCTTACGTACCTAATAGGGGGATCAGATTATTTAATGAAGTGGTCATTTTTTGTCGATGAAATAGGAAGATTAAGACTAAAATAGATCACTCATTTTTTTTATGTTACCGGATATGAGAATATTACGCATGGTTGGATGTGTGTCCTGCTCATTTTCATTCTGAATAAGTGTCAGAATCAGCCGATTAAAGGACTCACTCACTTCGCGGTTTGGGAACCCGGGAGTGTACCGGGTTCTCTGATACGAATTTCTTATTCATGATCGGATTGTCTGGTATCCTCCCTGGAAAAGTAGTGTTTCAGGAGGGATTGGTATTTGTTGATCTTTGTGAGTCAGATAATATCACAGGTCAGCAGGTAGTGTAACTATCCCTGATATTTCCCAAAAAAGTATGGATTCAATTTTTTGATGCTTTGAAAGGCATTTTCAGCGATTTTTATGGTTACAGGTTGTGAATATTCGTCGTGAAGAACCAAGTATACGACACTCGGCAGTAAAAAAATGGCGTATTTTGATTATTTTTGCGAAATTTAGAAATACTAACCGAACCTTATCAGATATGGATGTAACCTCATAAAGCTCCGAGCAGAATATGAGGTTTTTATCACCACCGTCAAGGATCCGTACGAATGCCATATCGAACCTGGATTCGACAAAAAAAGTCAATGGTGAAAAGAATGTCTGCGAATAATCTTCGAAAAGTCTCTAAAATCTTGAATTCTACCATTTCGTGTCCCCTTTTCATTAAGTAATAACTCTTGGAGAAATTACAGATCACAAAAAAATTGCTGCCGAGTGTCGGAAGTATGCTACCTTAACCGGACTACAACTTGAGAAAGAGCTTGGAATGTATGTTCTTGCAACTCCGAAGTACAAACCACTCAAGCCTGAACAGGTTCAGGATCTCAATGAGATGGAGAAGAAACTCAGTGCTGTGCTTATTGCATATGAATCATAACCTATTTTCAGGTCTGTGTCCCGTCTGTTGCTTGTCGGCTAAAAAAGATGAAGTTTCCCTGGTTATTTCAGGAATGAATGAGAAGCTGCCCGTGCCTGTAATCTCTTGACATAGAGGTCAAGGATCTGATCATACTCCCCGAGGCCGACTGAATCCACGGTTACGGTGAAACCATCACGTTCGAGAGCTTTCTGCCAGGAGTCCTTGTTTGCTTCTCCAGAGATCTGGATCCAGGCATGGATGCCCGGGACGACTGCCATTGGGACGAGACGAACTTTTTTAGCTCCGATATGACTGAGTCGTGATTTGACTTTCGCATAGTCTGGATATCCGTCGATAGTACCGATACAGATCTTTCCGGTTTTGGTGATGTCATCAAGAGTCATCTGAAGCTGGCAGAGTGAGGGATCTGCTCCTCCTTCAGAAGTTGGCATGACCAGAACAACTGCTTCATCCTTTCCAGAAGAATACAGAGAAGAAAGCACTTTTGCGGTTTCTTCGTAATCTTCTGCAGACATTACCAATGGAGTACTGATGAGAATGCCTTTAAATTTAAGAACTCCATGGGCTCCGGCGAGCTCATTTAATGCCTTGATGACCGGGTATAACTCATGGTATAGAGCCCCGGATGTAAGGAAGAGCGGCTGCACAACGATCTGTGAATGCCCCTTCTCAATAAGTGCTGAAAGAGCTCCGAGTGGGCCAGGAACCTGTTCTCCCTGTTCACCGAGTGAGAGGCGGACTCCTTCAGAGGTAAATGCATAGGTAACCTCTGCTTTCGGATATGCTGCTTGCATCTTTTTCATACATTTCTGTACAACTGCCCTTCCTTCTGACTGTGTTGTTCCCATGGTCACGATGAGGACTGCACCATGAGATTCCAATTTCTTGCCATGTCCACTCATAAAATTCACTAGCTAATTTATTAGCTAATTTTTACTTGATTTTTATTCATATAAATATTGTTATTTTGTATTTTTTTATCTAATCTCTAATTATCATTACATTTCACGTAAAAATTATTTTAATTTTAATTTTATTGAAACAAATCAAATCAACACATTTATAAACCTTTTTTCACTCTAAATATTGGGAATTATATGTCTCTCTAAAAATATATTCAAGCAAAAAAAGTGCTCCAGATCCTCCAAGCAGGGTTTTCCGGGTAAAATCGATCTCAGTATACATCCGATTAGAGAGATCGAGATAACTTTTGCATGTCCCTTCAGCCAAAAGATGTTTCCCAAAAATACCCTCTGAAAAGAAAAAATCAGGTTGCACTGTTTTAGGATCAACTCCCAGTATCGAAGTTTCCTGGAGTATCATTAGAAGATCAGTAAGTTGTTGTCTCTGGATGGGGTCCCCTCCTGGGAAGAGTTGAACAGATACCGGAAACATGTTCAGATACGTGTACAACCAGGTGACCAGGGGAAGTGCCCAGGATACGGGTGCTCTGATTCCGAATGAAAGGCCTTTGATGAAAGAAGCTTCGTGGGAAACTCTTCCGATGATGTGGAATGCACATTCTTTCTGGCAATGTATGTGATCAAGTGCAGGAGCAGGATCCACTTTGAGTGCAGTAGCGACCGATTGTATCCATTGTTCTGTTGCATCAAATCCAATTGGTGCACCACCCGGGGATAATACTGCGGGAATGCCGTATTTCTGTTCATACCATACTGCTGTTTTTGAAGCAAACTCAGGGAAGATTACCAGGTTATGTGAAGCAGCTGTTGATTCGCGAATCTCTGCCACGGTTGAACCGGTCCACCGGGAGATCACATGTAGTCCCATCAGTTCACAGAGATGAACCAGTTCTTCAGCATTTCCCTCCCAATACCGCTGATAAAGAGAAAGTCCAAGAAGATTGACCCGTTTTTTAACTTTTGGAAGTGGATGTAACCGGAGCCATTTAAGCAGGGCAAGAACAGTCTCATCGTTCCCGACTGAAACTGGTTCTGAATACCATGCATCTTCAAATGCCAGACATTTATGGTCCATACCTGCCTGCCTGATAAACCGGTTCAGATCATCCCCGATAAGTGACGCACCTGGAGAGTTTATGAGAGCGATCAGCGTGTCTCCCTTTTCTGCAATTAATGGCAATATCTTTTGTAGTTTCTCGGTTGAACCGGTGATGTAATCATCTGCATCAAGATAGGTACAGGGAATTCGAGACTGCCCAAAGAAGAATAATTCTTCAAAGTACCTCCGGCTGAGGGAGTACTCACGGGGATAGAGACGATCGGACAGGTATGCAGGATATCCCCTACATCCGTTCGGACCGTTGATCACCGCTCGTGCATCAGTGATTCCTTCTATAGCAAGAAGAGCACCGAGAAATCCATCAGCATCATCTATCATACCATCTCCATCCCGTCGTATTTCCACCCTTCAGTAACCGGGAGTCTGATTATCCTGCTCAATCGTTTAGCCCATTGAATTCCAGCAAAAAAACCGAACCCCGGAGAGTATGGAATAAGATCGCTCTTTGCATAATCTTGTGATGAAAGAGATGGATAAGTATACAACACCAGATCCGGGTGCAGACTCCTGATATCCTCTGATCGCTTCTGTACATCATATCCATGACTAAACGAGATCTGATCTTCGTACCGGGAGTGGAACGTATCATTGAATGGAGAATAGAGAATACCAACTTTGAGTACTATCATTCCCAAATCCATCGCGAGATCCAAGATCCAGTCAATAGATCGTTTTTGAGTGGTTATGAGGAGGGTTTTTCCGGCCATACGATCTCTGATTTGTGAGATATTCAGTTCGTACTCTTTCCTGGCATCCTGAATCATTATCTTCACACTTTCTTCACGTCCGAAAAAAGAGCCAACTTCCTGTAGCCAGATCTCAGTCTCCTGTCGTCCTATCGGGAGAGGGTACTTTAAGAAGGGACGGTGATATGCAGACTCGATAAGCGGTCTGATACTATCAGTAAAATCATTAGAATCAGTCGGAAGAAAGAGCGAGGATCGACCAGCCTGAGAAATACTAGTGATAGGACACTGGGAAAAGATACGGCAATTGATGGTTACTACCAATTGATTCAGGAGTTTTTCAATCACCTTGATATGACGCTCTTCATTCGGTGCAAAGATTCGCTCTGCAACAAGGGTAACTGACCGTTCGGTAGATGAGAGTTCTCCGGGAACTACCTGCTGTAATATCTCCCGGTATGCCTGGATCATTCCCTGTGAAAAATCTCCTGTAATATTACCATCAACCAAAATTGGGATGATCCTGGTGCCTGGGTGTTTTTTGTGAAGTTGCCCGGCAATATACCTGGTTCGGTCTCCGTTCAAACCAGGAACACAGGATGTCACCACAAAGATCCAGGTGTAACCTCTGGAAATTGCTTCTTCAATGGTATCAGCAAGCCGAATCTCTCCTCCATGAATAAACTCATTATCTGCCAGATTTGTGCTGAACAAGGATTCTGAAGCCGATATCTGATATGGAGTCTTACAAACCTGTGATGTTCTGAGTCCGGTTCCAATAATCTTCTCACCAATCAGGAGTGAACAACTGACTGGTGCATGCATCACGGTTGCTGCCCCTGAAATCTGGTTCGCAATCACAACAGCGCCTGCAAAGGCACATCCGATGAGTGGCCGTTTATTCTTCACCGAAGGCGACAGTGCTGATCGTGTAGTTGTTTGGGACACCGAAGGCCCGTATGATTCAATGGATCCGGATGGTTTTCGCTCCATAACCAAGGTATCCCTGTCCTGGTCAGAGAGCGGTGAGCCGATATGCAGGAGCGATGCTGCTCCTGGTTGGATCTTTATGATATGATCAGCAAGCGTTCTGATGATTGCTGCTTCAGGAGAATCGGGAAAGAGTTCAAGGATAGGTTTTCCATCCTGTTCTGCAGTCGCAAATCGGGCACTTCTGGGGATATGAGCGAGAATCGGGAGCGAGACAGCTTGTGCAAACCGGGTAACCCTCTCGAGTTCATCATCGAGACCTCGTTCATTGAAGATGATTCCCGCAACACGACCTTTTTCATTCGTAAAGTTCTGAATGCCCAGAAGAATGTTATTTGCCGCATACAGGGACATATATTCACCTGATGTCACAATTATGACTGCATCAGCATACTCTTCCCTGACCGGGACTGCAAATCCCCCACAGACCACATCCCCCAATACATCATAGAGGGTGATATCAAACTGATGCGAATCAAGACCAAGCTCTGAAAGAAGTTCGAACATGGTAATGATTCCTCTCCCGGCACATCCGACACCCGGTTCCGGTCCTCCTGCTTCCACACATGCGATTCCCTGGTATCCCCTGAATACAATATCTTCAAGTCTCCTGTTGCCAGGTAGAGTATTTTTCACGTAATCAAGTACAGTTACAGGGATATTCTCACCAAGAAGGAGTCGGGTAGAGTCATGCTTGGGATCACATCCGATCTGAAGAATTTTCAGACCTTTGTGGGCAATTGCTGCTGAAAGATTAGCAGATATTGTAGATTTTCCAATACCGCCTTTACCATAAACTGCGATTTTCATTGTTTCGCCAATACAAAGATTTTATTATACTGCTCCCGGAAGTGGTTCTTCAATCCACTGGGTAAGATCAGTCAGGTTCATGAATGAAGCCTCCCCTTTGCTTGAAAATACATTCCAGCAAAGGCCGGTAGGGGTTGTGGTAATGTGTATGGTTATCATCGGTTTTTTCTCATGATCGATCTGATATCCAATCCGCCGTAATGCCCGCATGGTCCAGAACCGTGTTTTTCCGTTTTCTCCGGAGATTAAGACTGAACCTTTACATGCTGACGGTACTGTAAATTGTCCATTATCACTGTCAAACTGGACGTTTTGGGTGCTGAAAACGTCAGAGATACTGCCGTTTAGTATTAAATCCTCTGGTGCTCCTGCATGGAATTTACCGTTACGGTTCATGATCCAGAGGCGGTCTGCAAGGCGCATTGCGAGGTCTAGATCATGACTTGAGAGAAGGATTCCTTTTTTTTCCCGCCTGGTAATCTCACGAAGCATGGAAAGAATTTCAATCCGATAAGGAAAATC
>NZ_JAJRBM010000265.1 GCF_028679455.1 Methanospirillum sp.
AGAAACGGAAGATCATCTTTCAAACCCACACCACCTCACGGGAAATGTACGGGAGAATATATCTGGAAACCCCGTCGGTCGTGACAATTTCCACCTTCCTTGGAAATAATGATTGAAGATGTTCTTCAAGATCGAGGTATTTCCGGTATGAGACCGATATAGGATCAAGTTCTATGAGAATATCGATGTCACTCTGATCGCCGGCCTCATCCCTGACAACAGAGCCGAAGAGACCCATCCTTCTGACGCCAAAACGGTCTTTAACGCTCATGACCTCACGTTTGAGTACCGATAAGACCTCATCACGTTCTGTCATATGATCTCTCATGTACCTGTGTATTCATGGATATATAAGGAAAACCCGATCTGAAGAACATAGAGATTTTTGTATTATCGGTTTTCCAAATGTCTATAAAGACCTGGGATGTATATTGATGTGCCGTGCTTAACGTATGGTTGGGGAGCGGATTGCCGGGTAACTCCGGCTTTCTGCAGTAATCGGATCAGTCCTGCTCCGGGGATTGGTTCGATAAGCTCTTTTCACGAATAGATTCAGATTTATAAATTATCTATCACCATTAAGGAAATTTCTCCTGAATTCGATTATCCCACATTCGCCAGATCAAAAATCAAGCGTAGAATTTTTCATACTCCGGCCCAAGCAAAACTAAAATTTTCAGGAGCTCGTTATTGATGTTGTGAACAGATGACTGTATGGTATTCTTCATCCGAACAGTACAGGATTTAATCTCTCTAAATTTGAAATATATCCATTTCATCGTAGGTTTTGCAGTTGGCTTCTTTTTTTGATCCAACACTGTTTCCTTTTCTTCCTGGAGGCGTTTTCTCATCAACCACTTCGTATAAGAATAGATCATAAGACAGAGGACCATCACCATGCATAATGCTTCAATCCTTTTTTCACTCTTCAAATAGACCTCTGCCACTCTGAATGATTTGTCTTTCAGAAATCTGAATCCCTTTTCAACCAGCATTTGCCCTTTGTAGTGATTAAGAATTGTTTCAGGATCCAGCTCATGAATATTGGTCGCGAGAACGAATCGAACAAGATATTCGCGTTCTTTCTCAATTCTTATTGGGTCTAATTTAATTGATGCATCGATCTGATAGGATGTGATCAATGCTTCCCCTTCTTTTGGTCTTCCCCTTTATCCGTTGGCACGCTTATTGATTGTTACGATCTCCGAGTGAACAGGAATAACAAAGGTATTATCCAAGAGAAACCTGGAAAATGCACTCTTCGCATCTGCTTCACAGGCATAGAAAACTGCAGATATCTGCTTCAATTCCTTGATCGCCGCCTTTAATCGCTTGGACACATTCATATCATACGTTTTCATCTCCCTGATTTTCATCTCTTCAGATGCAACAACAATCCATTTTTGTGTGATATTACCATATTGTGAGTCAACTGCGCAGCAGGAGTAACGGGGATCAGAGGTAGGGGTAAATATCAAGTCTGATTTGAGAAGGTCAGTCATTTCTTTGATTGTTGCAGGAACACTGGAAATTCATTTTGTCTGCTCACCTAGTGCATTGATATTCTTATCAGTATACAGAGCACTATCGCCCATGAAAATAACTCCAGGATCAAAGGTGAATGCCTTTTTCAGTGAAAGAATTGTAGCCAAGAGGGTTTCCTTATCCGATTCATTCCCATCATGGGCACGGGCAAATATGGGAATTCCATGCTGGTTTACGACAAGGCTCAATACAAACCTCTTTAAGTCCCACCGTTTGTCTTTTGGATGTCCCTTTGTAATTTTTATGCATCCATCGCCAGAGTTATTTTCATATTCTCCATGGACACTGAAATCCGTGGTATCCACATGACCGAGCTGTACTCCCTCCTTGTACACCGTAAACATCTGCAGGACAAGATCGGTAAACAACCGCGTAGATCCATACGCATGAATTTGCTCTAATAAACGACCAATAACGGATTCATTAAGGTGTTTGCTGTGATATCTGAACCCAGAAGGCGCTTGAGGTCAAGATGCTGACAGTAATCGGGGAAGAGATAGAGACGTCGCTCAGTAAATCCAAGTCCGTTCAGAAGTAATGCCAGGAGAATTTGTGAACTGGATATCTTGTGTTGTCCTATTTTCGGTAAAGCACGTTCAATTATTGGAGCTAAACCGAGTTTTTCGAAGGTTCATGCAACGAGACCAGGATGATCAATCGAACTAATAGACTCAATGGTGAATGAGTTTTCGTCAGATTCCATCAGGATTAAAGTATGTCCGATCTTAGTTATATAGTTTACCATTATATACTATGTAATGGACATCTGACGAATGTGAGTTACACTGTCGCAGGGAGTAAGAGGGGGTCCATGGATGCCAAATGAGACCCATATTTGGTACTCGGAAAAATTGGATATGCATTCAGATTTAGCACATGCCTGAATAGTTACGTGCGACAAGAGGCTGAATTGTTGGATTGCGTTAGCTATCTCATCTGTTCGGGATATCTCTACCATAGCATGCGGTTCTGGTAACGGAATTGTATGAAGCCTAT
>NZ_JAJRBM010000266.1 GCF_028679455.1 Methanospirillum sp.
AAAGACCAGTGGACCTGCAATCTGGGAGATCGTTCGGTATTCCTTCATCAGGCTGCCTCCCTGAGTGTGGTAAATTCGGTTTCCATGGCCTTGAGTATCTTCTCTATCTCAGGCTTGTATTCCTTGATGTACTTGATCTGCGGGAGTTCCATCTTTGACTTCAGGCCGGTGATCTGGATGATCGCAACACCTGCTTTCAGAGCGGTGTTTGCCTGGTCTGAGTAGTAACGGATTGCCTTCAGAATATCGAACTGCTTGCCCATGTCACAATACGTGTCCACCGGGTCGTATGCGTTCTGCTGAAGGAATATCTCACGAAGCATACGTGCGACTTCGATGGTAACCTGCTGTTCATCAGGCAGTGCATCGGATCCGACGAGCTGAACGATCTCCTGCAGTTCAGATTCCTTCTGCAGAACTTCCATTGCCCAGGTCCGCAGTGGATTCCATTCTGGCGAGACCTTCTCGTCATAGTATGGACCGAGGGTGTCCAGGTACAGTGAGTAGGATTGCAGCCAGTTGATTGCCGGGAAATGACGGCGCTGGGAGAGCTTGGCATCCAGTGCCCAGAAACACTTCACGATACGGAGGGTATTCTGGGTAACCGGCTCTGAGAAGTCACCACCAGGTGGTGAGACCGCACCGATAACGGTGATAGATCCAAGATCCTTGTTCAGGGTATTAACACGGCCTGCACGCTCGTAGAACTCTGAAAGACGTGCTGCGAGGTATGCCGGATATCCTTCCTCACCAGGCATCTCTTCAAGACGTGAGGAAATTTCACGCATTGCTTCTGCCCACCGGGAGGTCGAGTCTGCCATCAGGGAGACATCGTACCCCATATCACGGAAGTACTCCGCGATGGTGATACCGGTGTATACCGATGCTTCACGTGCAGCCACCGGCATGTTTGAGGTGTTTGCGATGAGCACCGTCCGCTCCATGAGGGGACGTCCGGTCTTGGGATCCTCAAGTTCGGGGAACTCAGTCAGCACTTCGGTCATCTCGTTGCCACGTTCTCCGCAACCGATGTAGACCACGATCTCGGCGTCAGACCACTTGGCAAGTGACTGCTGGGTAACGGTCTTTCCTGATCCAAACGGACCTGGAATTGCAGCGGTTCCTCCCTTTGCTACCGGGAAGAGACCATCAAGAATACGCAGACCGGTGATCAGCGGAATGTCAGGGTTGAGTTTCTCGGTAACCGGACGGGGAACCCGGACCGGCCACTTCTGCAACATCGTAAGTTCTTCACCGTTATCGAGGACACAGATGACCTCGTCAATGGTGTAAGAACCACCCTTGATCTCTTTGATCTTGCCACCCTCTGAACGGGGAGGAACCATCACCTTGTGGACGATGTTGGTCTCCTGCACGGTTCCGATGATAGTTCCGGGTTTCACCACGTCGCCGGCCTTGACAACCGGAACGAACTCCCACTTCTTCTCATGGGAAAGTCCTGGTGCCGTGACACCACGCTCGATGAAACTGCCCATTTTCTCGACCAGTACCTCGAGAGGACGCTGAATCCCATCGTAAATACTGGTGAGCAGACCGGGTCCGAGTTCGACAGAGAGCGACAGTCCGGTGTTCTCGACCGGCTCTCCGGGCTTGATGCCTGAGGTATCTTCATAGACCTGAATGATAATGTTGTCACCCTTGATCTTGATGACCTCCCCCATCAACTGCTCGTTCCCGACCTTCACCACATCATACATGTGGGCGTCGAGATTGATTGCAGTGACCACAGGCCCTGCAATCCTCTTTAAAACACCCTTATTGCGTTTTACTTCCACAGATCTACACCCACTGATCGTTTAATTCTCTCCCGCATCGACAACCCGCCTTCCTGTTCTCCCAGAGTGATGACCGTGGGATGAACCGAATTTTCCAGGGTTGTCCGGAGCCTCGGTGGTATTTTTGCCATGTCTCCGCTGTTGAGAACCAGGATTCCAACGGTACCGTCATCTAACACCCGGTGGACCTGCTCAACAACCTTCTCATCAGACTCGGCAGCATAGGTCTTGGTGACCCCTGCCAGCCTGAACCCGAGGATGAACTCACTATTCCCGATTACCGCGATCTCCATTTCAGATCACCAGGTACTTCGCGATCGTATCGCCTGCAAGTTTTGACTCCTTACCACGGGCAATAGCCCGCAGGTTGAAGACTTCAAGCTTTTTCTTCTCGAGATACACCAGGATCGGATGAATGGAGAACGGATTGATCTTGGAAAGTTGCTCCATATGGTCGAGCTGGGTCTTGGTCAGTTCTGCATCGACCTCCTGCTCCGACTTCTCTGTTCTCAGTTCCTCCAGTGCATTGAGCAGTGCAACAGATTTTATCCTGCCAATAATGGCATCGATAACTTCATTTTTACTGCTCATCTGGTTCATCTGCTGTAACTCTTCTGGTGTGAAGGTTGAGCCGGGGATGAAGAATTCCCGTGCATCTTCTGCCTGCCCGTCTCCTCTCATCCGAAAGAGTGTCTTGATGTTTTTGACATCAATCTCCAGCTGGACAAACTTGAGGAATTGACTCCCTCCTTTTACCCCGCGTCTGGCGATGGTGAGAAGATCAGCGTATAACTGCTTATAGAGCTCATTCTCGAGCTTGGCAAATGATCCTGCTGCACATCCATCCTGGATTCCTGCAGCGATGGTCGGGTACATCTTCCACCCTTTCAGGGCATCAGCGACCCGCTCGCATGATTCTTCGCCGAGAATCCGATCGAGAATTACCTTGTCAAGACTTCCGGCAGGGATGAGTACCTCTTTGATCTTTCCTTCCTTCATCCCCTGCATCTTCCCGCGGAGGATCGTCAGAACATTATAGATGTCCCAACGGCGGAGGTAAGCCATCGTGAACTCTTTCAGAGCACCGGGAGCGAGTTCAATGACCCGCTGGTACTCTTTTGCCAGGTTCCATGAGAGAGCAACCTCGATGAGATCGATCCCTTCAAAGGATGTTCCCAGCTCATCCACTTCTTTCTGGTACTCGGTCTCCCCGATCACGCGGATGATCTCAGGAAGGCTCATGTTGAGCAT
>NZ_JAJRBM010000267.1 GCF_028679455.1 Methanospirillum sp.
CACGCGACCTCCTGTCTGGTATCCTGGAGTCCGAATCTGATATAACAGTAATTGGTACCGCTTCAAATGGTGTTGAAGCGGTAAGACTGGCAAGACTCCTTGCACCGGACATTATCACCATGGACATTAATATGCCCGGTATGGATGGATTCGAGGCAGCCAGGCAGATCATGGAGGAGTCACCGATCCCGATCATCATCATCAGCGGAGTTGATAATCTGGCTGAAATTGCAGCATCATTCAGAGTCATGGAAGCTGGTGCACTTACGATACTCCCTAAACCTCCTCATCCTACCAGCCCGGATTTTCTAAATAAATCCAAAGACATCCTTAATGCAATCCGTACTTATGTTGAGATTCGTGTCATCAGAAGAACCAAAACCCATCATAGCGTGAAGGTTACTCATGAACCGGTCCCCAACCTGAATGGGGTGGAACCTCGTCTGATTGTAATTGGTGCATCAACCGGCGGCCCTCCGGTTATTCAGACAATATTGCGTAATCTGAATTCTCAATTCTCTATTCCACTGGTGCTGGTTCAGCATATGTCTCCCGGATTTATCCTGGGATTTGCAGAGTGGTTATCTGAATCAACCGGTTTCAGGGTAACTGTCCCTCACAACGACGAACTCCTTTTACCTGGTTCTCTGTATGTTGTTCCTGATGAGGTACAGGCAGGGGTAACCAGTGATCTTCGAATAGTTCTTTCAGATGCTCCCTGTGAACATAATCTTCGACCTTCGGTCTCCTATCTGTTCAGGTCAGTAGCAGAGACGCTTGGAAAGAATGCAGTGGGTATTCTTCTAACCGGTATGGGGACAGATGGATCTCATGAGCTGTTACAGATGCGAAAGAAGGGTTCGGTAACTATTATACAGGACAAAACCAGTTCAGTTGTGTATGGAATGCCAGGTGAAGCTCTGCGTATCGGAGCAGCCTCGATGATACTCTCTCCTGAAGAGATAGCTCAGGAGTTGAAATTCATTGCCAGGTAATCGGGGATAACGATGCAAGAACCCAGGAATTATATACTGATTGCAGAGGACAGTAGAACTCAGGCTGATATGATGAGGTATATTCTTACCGATGCCGGATTTGATACGACGGTAGTGGGTACCGGATCAGAAGCGCTCCTTGCTATTAGACAACGATTCCCGGATCTGCTCCTGACTGATATTGTTATGCCCGGTATGGATGGATATGAACTGTGCTCGAAAATAAGGTCTGATCCTGCAATTGCACATCTTCCCGTAATTCTGGTGACTCAACTCTATGATCCTGAAGATGTGATCCGGGGAATCAGTTGTGGAGCAAATAATTTTATCATCAAACCTTTTGATTCCACCGGGCTTCTTACGGGAATTGAATCAGTACTTCATCCAAGAAATGTTCCCATGGGGGAGGATAATGTCATCGGAATTAACTATAAAGGAAATATGTATCAGATCCGTTCTGATCGGGATGATATTCTGAATATTCTTCTTTCCATATATGGCACTGCAGTATCCAAAAATATTGAACTCGAGCAGGCAACAGAACGGCTCAATGTACTGACCGGGAGCCTTGAAGAATTGGTTGTTGATCGGACGGTAGCCCTGCAACGGACAACCGAAACCGTTGAGCACCTGCTGATGCAAAAAAATGAACTGATCACCAAGATTGGTCATGATCTGAAAACACCCTTAACTCCCCTGGTAGCGCTTCTTCCCCATGTGCAGGAGCATGAACAGGACTCTGAATTAAAAGAGATACTTGACGTTCTGGTGAATGATGTTCAGGTATTGAAAGGACTTGTTGAGCAGATTCTCAAACTTTCACATCTTAATCAGGAGTCATTCTCAATGGCTGCCGGAAATCTTTCACTCAACCGGGTGTTTCGTGAAGTGATTGAGGGATATGCATTCTCGATTAAGCAACTGAATCTTCTTGTACATAATTATATTCCTACTGATTGCACAGCCCACATTTCTCCCTTCCATATCACCACAATCTTTGATAATCTGATCTCGAATGCAATTAAATATAATATCAGGGGAGGGGCAATAACCTGCAGGGTTTTTGATGAGGGTGAGTTCTGGTCGGTAACGGTTTCAGACACCGGTATCGGACTCTCTCATGATGAAGCAAACAGAGTTTTTGAAGAATTTTATAAAGCGGATCCCTCCAGGCATGATCATTCATCTCATGGCCTCGGACTTTCGATTGTACAACGGATTGTAACTTTTTATGGTGGGTCTATCAGCGTATCAAGTCAGGGTAAGGGTATGGGAACAACATTTGAAGTCAGACTGCCCAAAGATGGATCCTCATAATCAGTGAAATCATGCCTGAATCTTATACTAATCCTGACATTCTGGTTCTTATTGTTGAAGATAGTAAAACCCAGGCTACCATTCTTCAGCACCTCATTGAATCAGCAGGTTATCAGGTTCTTGTTGCAAATACCGGTGAAGAAGCGGTGGCCCTTCTGCATGATCACCGACCAACGCTAATCCTCACCGATATCGTGATGCCAGGCATGAACGGTTATGAACTCTGTCGTGTGGTTAAAAATGATCCTAATACTGCATTGATTCCGGTAATTCTGGTTACTCAGCTCTATGATCCTCAAGATGTTATTGAAGGGCTTGAATGCGGGGCTGATAATTTTATTATTAAACCGTATGACAATCAGTACCTGCTTTCACGAATTGATGTTATTATTGCAAACCGGTTTCTGCAACAGAACGATACGATGAATCTTGGAATTGAGGTTTATTTTTCAGGAAAACGTCATTACATCACTTCAAATCGTCTCCAAATTCTCAACATATTACTCTCTACCTATGAGATAGCCATTCAGAAGAATAACGAACTGGCAGAGACGAAGGATAGTCTTGCAGCATTGAATGAACAGTTACGTGACACGAATGAAGTACTGCAAATTTCAAATGATAAACTGACAAAGGAGATTATTGAGCGTAAACGGGTAGAAGCTGCTCTCTCTCAGGCAAACTCAAAATTGAACCTTCTCTCTTCGATAACCCGTCATGATATGAAGAATATACTCATGGCTATGCGTGGATATCATGATCTCGCACTCATGAATAATCCCGATACCTCATTTCATGAATACCTTACTAAAGAATCAGATCTTTTCATCAAACTCACCAATCAGATTGAATTTACCCGTCTGTATGATGAACTCGGTACCTTTGGTGCAGTCTGGAAGCCACTTTCAATTGTAAAAACCACCGTTTTTCCTCATTCCTCATCGATCGAACTCATCATGAGTTCTGATATTGCAAAGTATGAGATCTTTGCTGATCCATTGATTGAGAAAGTATTCTATAATCTCTTTGAAAATTCTGTCAGACATGGAGGTTCAGTGACCCGGATCTCACTTTCTGCAGAGTTATCAGGATCTTCGCTCTGTGTTTGTGTCATGGATGATGGCTCTGGAATCGAAGACGATGATAAAGAGCAGATTTTTCTGCGGGGGTATGGTAAGAATACCGGTCTCGGCCTTTTCCTGGTTCGTGAAATTCTCTCGATAACTAATATTTCCATACGGGAAACTGGTAAAGCAGGAGAAGGGGTATGCTTTGAACTGATGATTCCTTCAGGAAGTTATCGAGAAGTTCCTGTCTGAATTGTCGATAGCTGGATATCTTTCATATGATTCCCGGATTTCTATTTTTATATCAGATACCTTTTGATAATGAAGATTCTTTTCTGTTCAGGCGACTGATAAATACTGATTACTATCTATCATGACCTCCGCAATTGACAGCGATGAGATTGAGATCACTGATCGTGATGCCGACTGGCACCGGTTTTTAAAGACCCGGTGTAAAAAAGAACTGGAGGAGATATCACGTGAGTATCCGTTCCGTCGTTCTCTCTATATAAATTATCACGACATCGAGAGTTTTGGAAAAACGGGAACCCAGATGGCAGATGAACTTCTGGATAATCCCGGTAAAGTGATCGGGGATATCAGAGATGCAATAAAAAATCACCGGCTGATCAAGGTAAAAAAAGAGAAGGAACAACCAGATATCAATATTAGGTTCCTCTCTCTCCCCCGTAAGATTGCAATACGAGAGATACGTTCAGATCATATCGGACGAATGATCTCTGTTGAAGGTATTCTGCGAAAAACTACAGAAGTACGCCCCCGGATTACGCTTGCCGTATTCCGGTGCCCGTCCGGGCATCGTACGGTAAAAGCCCAAGGTTACGGCCCGTTTATTGAGCCTGAAGGTTGTACTGCAGACGGTTGTACGCAAAAAAAACTTGAACTCATCCCCCGTTTTTCCAGGTTTGTGGATTCACAAAAACTTAGAATTCAGGAGTCACCTGAAGGGCTCAGGGGTGGTGAGCAGCCCCAGACCATTGATGTTGATGCTATTGATGATATCACCGGGATTGTTACTGCAGGTGATCGAATCGTCATCAATGGGATACTCCGATCAATTCAGCGTAACTCATACGGTACAAAATCCACCATTTTTGATATCTATATCGAGTGCAATTCGATAGAAGTTGCAGAAAAGGAGTTTGAAGAGGTCAACATCAGCGAGGAGGATGAGAAACAGATCATTTCGCTCTCGCAGGATCCGATGATCTACCGAAAAATCTCACATTCTATCGCTCCAACTATCTTCGGGGTTGATGATGTGAAAGAGGCAATAGCCCTGCAACTTTTCGGCGGGATTGCCAAGGAGATGCCTGACGGATCCCGGCTCAGGGGAGATATCCATGTACTGCTCATTGGTGACCCGGGTATCGCCAAGTCGCAGATGCTGAGATATGTCGTTAAACTTTCTCCCCGTGCTATCTATACTTCAGGCCAGTCATCTACTGCTGCGGGTCTGACTGCAACAGCGGTTAAAGATGAGTTTGGTGATGGCAGATGGACTCTGGAAGCGGGAGCTCTGGTCCTTGCTGATATGGGTGTTGCCTGTGTGGATGAGATGGATAAGATGGATAAGAATGATCGCTCTGCCTTGCATGAAGCGATGGAACAGCAGTCCATCTCGATTGCAAAAGCAGGAATTACCGCTACCCTGAAGTCACGATGCGCCCTGCTTGGAGCAGCTAATCCGAAGTACGGCAGGTTTGATGACTTTGCACCGATAGGAGAGCAGATAAATATGCCTCCGTCCCTGCTCTCCCGGTTTGATCTGATATTTATCCTGGCAGACAAACCAGAACATGAACGCGATCTCGCGATAGCTGAGCATATGATCAAAGCCCACAGCGTGGGAGAATTGATCGCCCAACATAGTCGGACCCCGATAGACGGAGTAACTGATGAATATATCGCTGAACAATTAAAGCCGGTCACTCCTGAGATTGATCCGACGTTGTTTCGAAAATATGTGGCATATGCTAAACGAAATTGTTTCCCCAGGCTTGGCACCGAAGCTCGTGAGGCTTTAATTGAGTATTATATGAAACTCCGTGATCTTGCTGATGCGAATAAACCAGTTCCGGTTACTGCCAGACAACTCGAAGCAATCATCAGACTGGCTGAATCCAGTGCCAAGATCAGACTTTCACCGCTCATTGAGAAGGCTGATTCTGATCGAACAATCCGGATTATTGATACCTGTCTGCGCCAGGTTGCATATGATCCTTCAAGTGGAACTTTTGATATTGATAAGGTCACTACAGGCGTATCCAAGGGAAAGCGTGATCTGATCCGAACGATAAAGCAGGTTATCAGGGATACAGCAGATGATAACGGGCGTGCTCATATTGAGGATGTGATTGAACGGGTACGGACCCAGGGTTTTGAGAAGGATGAGGTTGACAAACAGATTCGTGCCATGCTCAGATCAGGAGAAGCGATGGAACCGAAGCACGGTGTAATTAAATTAATCTGATTCCTCCTTACTTCTCGTATATAAGTTCCATAAGAGAACTTCATCCTTTGTTATATATCGGAGCGAACTAATCATATCATCAATCCGGGTTGCTGAGTCGATCCCTCTATGGTGTGGTGATCAGATCTCTGATCACTACCGGTTCAATACCGGTACTTCTGTACAGGTATCCGGGTGACCCCTGATGGAGTAAATCTGATGAAATGTGTTTTTCAGAAAAGCAATACCCAGGTATTCATGAGGTCCTATGATATCTGATCGCGAACGGGCAGCATTTGAAGCTGGCATCAAACTGGGTGCCCTCTATCATCAATGGGTAGGAACACCGGTTTCCCGGGAATCAGCCGGATCGCTTGAACGGGCAATTGAAAACGCACATATTCAGCAGCCGTATGTTACTGAGATTAGCGTAGGTCTGGATAGAGATGCTATGATTCCAAACTCATTTGGGTATTGTGAACTGGCCGGACTTATGTTGAATGTGGAGATGACGGTCCGGGTAAACCAGGCAGCCTGTCATGCTTCTCTCTCACGTGAAGGCGAATATCCGATGATGCGTATCGAGTGGATCGATGAAGAGTCCGAAGTATCCCGTCCTTGATGATCACATTCACATTGATCCCAGAAATGGCAGAGGTCTTGAAGCGATAAAAGATTTCAAACGATCAGGTGGTACTCACATCTGCCTGGTTACCAAACCATCATGGTCACTCAATGTTACTCCTTCATCTGGGTCTGACTTTAATGCCGTATTTGATGAAACTCTGGCAATAGCCAAACAGATCGAAGAGGAGGGTATTGTAGTCTTCCCGATTCTGGGGGTACATCCTGCTGAAATAACTGTACTTACTCCCCGTCTTACTCTTGATGAAGCAGTAATTGTGATGAAGGATGGTCTGACCTGTGCTGCTTCCTATGTTCGCGATGGCAGGGCAATCGGTTTGAAAAGTGGGAGGCCTCATTATGAGGTATCACCAGAAATTCTAATGGCCTCAAATGAGATCCTTACTCATGCCTTAACACTGGGGGGAGAACTTGGCTGTGCTGTACAGATCCATGCCGAGACTGGTCCCTGTGATGATGTGGTAGATATGGCCTGGTCAGCCGGTATGGATCCCTCCCGGGTGATCAAACATTTTGGTTCTCCTGAAACTCCGCTCATGCCATCCCTGGTAGCGAAGCATGAGGGAATCACTGAACTTTGCAGGTCACACCGGTCATTTACGATGGAGAGTGATTATATGGATGAGAACTCCCGTCCCGGAGCAGTGATGGGTCCACGATCAGTTCCCCGAAATACTACCAGTCTTCTTCAGGCCGGCCAGATAACTCCTGATGATATCTACCGGATTCATCAGGAAACACCAGAACGGGTATACGGGATTGAGATCCGGTTATAGCATTTTTTCCTGATCGGATTTCTCTTATTCATATCCACACTCGAATCTGGTTTATCCGATAACATGATTTTTGTGTGTGGAATTATTTTACGTCGTAAGGCGTCCCATACTATGAGTAATGTATCTCAGGATTCACCGGTCAGCCGGATCTCAAGAGGTTGTGGGTATCTGCGACCGTGAATTACTCGGCACTACTCTGACTGAAGGAGACCTGAATGTAGTAATCAGTCCCACATTTTTTGGGGAAACGGTAGCAACTCAGGAAGAGGTTCTTGCTGCACTTAGCGATTGCAGGAATATCAATATGTTTGGTGAGCGGTGTGTCAGCCTTGCAATACAACAGGGATATGTGGATAAAGAAGCGTGCCGAATGATTGCAGGAGTTCCTCACGCAGTAATATTGTAAGAATATCATGGATTTACACGAAGCAATATGTCCTAAATGTGGAGGACCATCAAAAGATGGTAACCTTTGCGGTAAATGTCTGGTTGGAGAAGTTCCCTGGTTTGTATGTGAACCACGGGTGTTCATTACCCGTTGTGGTGGATGCGGTTCCCTGAAAACTTCAGCTGGTTGGGGAGATTGTGCCCGGGAACGGGAAGACCTTGAAGAGGATGCAGCTATCTCCGCGGTAAAACTTCATCAGGATGTGAAGATGCCAAGGATTTCTGTTAAACTTGACCATCTCAGTCTAAACCGTACATACGCTGATCTCGATATTGCCGGTACCCTATATGGTGAACAACTGGATGGATACTGCTCACTTGAAGTAGTATGGCAGAATGAGTCCTGTGATCGATGCAACCGTCAGCATGGGAACTACTATGAGGGGATTGTTCAGATCAGGGCTGAGGACCGGAAGGCGACAATAGAAGAACAGGAAGAAGCGCAGCGGATAGCAGTCCAGGTTGAGACAGAGATGCAGAATGAAGGTGAGCGTCTCTCGTTTATAACCCGCTTTGATGAAGGTCGGGAAGGGTTGGATATCGTCGTCGGTTCTCAGGCAATTGGCGAACAGATCTCACGGGAGATAACCCGGCGACTGGGAGGAAGGTTTACCCTGCACCCTACTCTGATCGGGGAGAAGAACGGACAGAAACTATATCGGATAACCTATGCTGTCCGGCTTCCCCGTCTACACCGGGGCGATGTCATCTCCATTCGTAACACATATGGTGAAATTCTGCATCGGGAAGGACGAACCGTTACGTACCTGGACCTGAAGACCGGGATTCCCCGGACGGTCCCTGAATCTACACCGTCGCGGTTCATTGCCAATGTCCGTGAATCTGTAGTCTACTCGGTTATCTATAGGGACGCCGGAATCATTGGGATCCTTGATCCTGAAACCGGAAAGACCGAGGAGATCAACAGGGTTTCCTGGCGCAACCCTGAAGTCGGTGACACGATTAAGATCCTTCGTGATAATGATCGTACGATTGTGGTGTAGAATACATGCGATCCCGTCTGGTACCGGTGACTGAAATTTCCCGTACACTTTTGGAATCATGGGTGGATAAGACCCGAAAACCCTTTGTAACATCAGAAGGAGCCTATGTTCCGGTACGGGATGGCTATCCCTCAACTCATCTCCTGCCAACCCGGCGACGTTCCGGTAGAGGGTACCAGAAACTGGGTGATGTTGTGATTGTACATGGTCACTTCCCCTCGCAGGAAGAGATACTGGAGATATCCAACCGGGAGCATCCCCGGGGAATCTACTGGATCTCCGGACATGAAGGAGTTATCAGAAATCCGCAGGTAACCCTCCTCTGTGGTAGTGGTGGAGAAGTAACTCACCGTGAATCTGGAATAACATATCATCTGAATGTAGAGCAGGTGATGTTTTCTCAGGGAAACCGTGAAGAAAAATCACGCATTGCAGGTTTGATCAGATCCGGTGAGTTGGTATCTGATATGTTCGCCGGAATCGGATATTTTTCCCTCGGAATGGCACGGGCAGGAGCACAGGTGCATGCCATAGAGATAAACCCGATCTCATTTCGGTATCTCTGCCAGAATATCGAGGTTAATCATCTGATTGGCCTGGTTTCTGCAGAGAACGGGGATTGCAGGGATCTGTTATCCGGGTGTTATGACCGCATTCACATGGGTCACTTTGAAGCGATCTCATTTCTTCCCCATGCCCTCTGTCATATTCACGTGGGTACGGTTCTTCATGTGCACATGCTTGGTGACCGTTCAGGGGATATAGCAGTAGAGATCAAGGCAGCAGGTTTGCAGGCAGAGATCACGGTGAAGAACGTAAAGAAAGTCGGGCCCAGGCTATGGCACATGGTTGCTGACGTGGTGATCGTATGAATACGCTGCAGAAAAAAACAATACTTCTCGCAGTAACCGGCAGTATTGCAGCAGTAGAGACGATAAAACTTGCTCATGCACTCAAACGGCGGGGTGCAATTGTTCAGGCAGTCATGAGCGAAGCAGCCATGCGAATTGTCCATCCTGATGCACTAACCTATGCCTGCGGCAGGGAGACAATCACGCGAATAACTGGGCTGGTTGAGCATGTACAGTACTGTGGTGATGAACGTGAGGCGGACCTTCTTCTCATCGCTCCCTGTACTGCAAATACGATCTCAAAGATTGCCTGTGGTATCGATGATACTCCGGTCACTACCTGTGCTACAACCGCACTTGGAAGCCGGATGCCTATCATCATTGTTCCTGCCATGCATCATGCGATGTTTCGTCATACCGGAGTAATCGGTAATCTGGAGCGTCTAAAATCATGGGGTATTCCGATCATCGGGCCCAGGATAGAAGAAGGCAAAGCAAAAATTGCTGATATCGATGAGATTGTTCTGGCCTGTGAGCGGGAACTAAACGGAAAACCGTTAAGCGGAATGCATGTCCTTGTTACCAGTGGCAGGTGTGATGAACCGGTTGACGACGTTCGTGTGCTGACCACCCGATCATCAGGGCGGATGGGGCAGGAACTTGCAAAAGCTGCATTCCGGCTTGGGGCAGAGGTGACTATTGTTCATCGGGATCATCTTCCCGGCTTTACGAATGTCAGGACCAGTTCTGCAGAATCGATGCTTCATGCGGTTTCCCGGATTTTCGAATCCAAACACATTGATCTTTATATCAGTGCAGCTGCAGTCTCTGACTATGCACCAGTAAGATATGATGGTAAGATTCCATCCGGGCAAAGGCCGGTTATCAAACTTGAACCGCTTCCCAAGATCCTAGATCTTGCAATAGGGAAGGCCACTCTTACGGTAGCTTTTAAACTCGGTGTTCAGAGTACAGAAGAAGCCTCTGCATTATTAAAACGAGGCGTAACTCTGGTGGCGGCAAATAAGCCTGATACGATGGGGGCAGAGGAAGGGGTATATCAATTCATTGATAAGGATGGGATTCTACAGGTGTCTGGTTCGAAAGAAGACATTGCCCATCAGATGTTAGATCGGATTATCCAGAGAAACAATGCCGGGCACTCCTCAAATCCTGGTGGTATTCAGTCTTCATGATGCCCGTACAGGTTACCGTATTTTGTCCTGGACATATCTCCGGATATTTCAGACCGGTAGTTACCAGTAATCCCATACATTCAGGAAGTATAGGAGCGGGTATTGTAATTGATTCGGGAGTCACGGTAACGGTGCGGCCTGCACGGGAAACATCAGTTACTGTTTTTCAGTCTGATCGATCAGGTTCTTTACTAACGGTTGCAACTGACTCTCCGGTAATCCGGCTCTTTCTCGACAATCTTCAGATTCAGGTCGCAGTAGAGACATCATGTACTCTTCCATTGTCTTCAGGATATGGTCTTTCAGCCGCTGCCCTTCTGGGTACCGTGCATGCAGTAAATCAATTGTTTGCTATGGGTCTGTCTCAGGCGGAATGTGCTGCACATGCTCACCGAATTGAAGTCTTATGTCGTACCGGTCTTGGAGATGTTTCCGCATGTCAGGGTGGAGGCTGGGTGATACGGAGGGGACCTGGAACATCTGCAGATATTATCCGGTCTACCGATGATCAGCCCGTTTTCGCAGTAACTCTGGGACCGTTGAAGACAGCATCAGTCCTTTCATCTCCCCCCATAATGGAAAAGATTGAAACTGCGTTTCCGTCCGGTGAACCCCATGATCTTTATGAATTTATGACTTATTCGAGAGACTTCGCTGAAGACTCGGGTCTCATCTCACCAGACATACGGAAAGTCCTAACCGCATGTGATGCAAATCATATCCCCGCTAGTATGACGATGCTCGGAAATGGGGTCTTTGCTCTCGGTGACAACGCAAAGGACCTCCTCATAAATTTCGGGGAAGTTTATTCCCTTCATATTGCGAAGGCCGGGCCTCGTATTCTGGAGACCCTGCCATGATTCCTGAAAGTCATCCGCGATATCGATCACTCATAACCCGTGAACGTATGGCATCCGGAGCCAGAGCCGGAGTCGTGGCACTAGAGGGACTAACTGCCCACGGGAGGGGTGAGGCGTTTGATTACCTGCTTGGAGAAGAGACCAGTACGAGTGCAGCCAGGGCAGAACGGGTAGCTGCAGCATTGTTGAAAACCGCCCGTCACCCGGTCATCTCAGTAAATGGGAATACGGCCATGCTCTGTGCAGGTGCAATTGCATCGCTCCAGAAAGTATCCGGTGCTATTGTTGAGGTAAATCTGTTTCATCGTACTGATGACAGGATTACTGCAATAACCCGAATTCTGGAAGATGCCGGATGTAAGGTATTGGCAGGTCCGGTTGCCAGGCATATCCCGCTTGATCATGACAGGGGGATTTGCCACGCTGATGGAATGGCTGCTGCCGATGTCATTCTTGTTCCTCTTGAAGATGGTGACCGTGCTGAAGCACTGGTTATCATGGGAAAGATCGTGATTGCGATCGATCTCAATCCACTCTCCCGTACTGCCCGTACTGCAACACTCCCTATTATCGATGAAGTGACAAGGGCAGTCCCCGGGATAACTGCTGCTTATGAAAGTCTGGACAAGGGAGAAGCAGATCGACTGGTGCAGGAAATAGACGCAGCGCAATATCTTCGTGAAGCGATTCAAACTATTCGGAGAAGACTGGATGATGTTCTGGATTGAGAAGTTCAGACCTGCAGATCTGGATCAGATCATCGGGCAGGAGCGAGTGATAAGCGTCCTTCGAAAGTTTAGCGAAGATCATATGCTTCCTCATCTGCTGGTTTCAGGTCCGCATGGTTCCGGAAAAAGTGCAGCAGTAGAAGCAACCCTGAAAGCAATCTATGGTGATATCTGGCAGGACAATGTTACAGTTTTTCAGACTTCTGACCTGATGGAGCGGGGGAGATCCTATCTGGAGCATGATGAGAAGTTCATGCATCTGTACAAATCAGACGAATCATTTCTGTCAAATCTGAAACATGCCATCAACACATATGCATCAATACGTCCTATTAATGCCGAGTTTAAGGTTCTCTGGTTTGAAGATGCCCATACTCTCTCTCATGATGTTCAGCATGCACTCCGTCGTATCATGGAGCGGTACAGTGCAACCTGCAGATTTGTCTTCTGTACAACCCAGGCATCATCAATGATTCCTCCTATCAGTTCCCGATGCCTGCCACTCTTCTTCACTCCCCTTACCCGGGAACAGATCTCCACAAGACTTCATGAAATACTGGAGGCCATGGGGATAGCCCCTGATCTCATGAGTAACGATGAAATTAGTCTCCTCGTCGCTGCTGCTGGAGGAGATCTACGCAAAGCAATCATGTATCTACAGGTCCGGGTGAAAACCGGTACTGAAATAACCCCCGCATCCTTTGATGAGGGAGAGACGAGGAAAATTACTGCAGCCGCTTTCATGGCGATGCAAGGAAAAGATATCATCACTGCCCAACGTCGACTTGAAGGATTAATGATTGAATATGGGCTTTCTGCCCGGGAAGTGTTGGATGAACTTCTGCTGATTGTTCGTCGGGAATATTATCATCCAGATATCATTTCATGCATAGCAGATACGGATTATATCATGACCCATGCGGGTAATGAATATCTCCAGATGAATGCTCTTGCGGCCAGAATTGTCGGAGAGGTCTTTTTGTGAAATCTGCAATACTTAGTGAACAAAAGGTACAGTCCCATTATGATGAGATCGCTGATGTATATGATCAGCGGTATGATCACCGTGATCGGGGAAAACAATATTATGATCACATCGCACAGGCAGTCCTTGATCAGATTGAAACCGGTGGTGAATTACTTGATATCGGATGTGGTACTGGTCTTTTTATCAGACGTTATCTGAAATACGGAGGTCATGTTACCGGTATTGATATTAGTTCAGGTATGATCAAACGGGCAATTCATCTCTTTTCCTCAGTAGACTTTCTGGTAGGCAATGCTGAGTACCTCCCGTTTAGTGATAATTCGTTTGATTCTATCTCAAGTCTCCTGGCCTTTTCCTACCTGACAAAACCTGAAAAGACCTTGAAGGACTGTCTTCGAGTACTGAAACCAGGTGGTAGAATTGCAGTATGCACCCTGGGACGAAATGTATTTACCTCAAGTCTCCCTGCATTTTTTATTATTGGAGAAAAAATGCGAATCAGACGTGTCGGGGTAGGAAAGTTTACTGAACACTACTATTCAGCCCAGGAGATGGAGGAGATATTTATTGCAGCGGGCTATACGAATATCTCGATCTCCCGTTGTTCTTTTGCTCATTTTACATTAGCAGATCCCATTTTTTCTCTTGCAAAGCGGGTCGAACCATTCATCGAAGAAAAAATTCCGTACCTTGCGTATAATCTGATAGCCAGCGGTCAGAAACCAGAATAGATCAGATCTATGCAGACTACCCTACCAGGTTTTCCTCTTCCACCTGTTCCTGACGGATTTTCGGATCAGATCATGATAGATACCACTCTCTGTTCATACCGTGTTCATTATGATCGTGAAGTCTTACACATCCAAACTGACATTACCAAAGACGGTATCATCCTGATCACTTCCCCGGTTTCCCTGTCCGTAGCTGATATCAGGAAACTGATCTTGTGTGATGAGAAAAAATTAATTCGTCCATTAATTACTAATTTTCCATCCCAACCTGAAGAAACGGAGAAGTTTTTCTCTCTCGGTTCGGTTTCTGTTCCGTACCGGGTACGGATAAGTAACCGTGCAAAATACATGAGTCTGAAAGTCAATCCTCTTATGCCTGTCATCGTGGTGATACCTTCAGATTTACAAAATCCAGATATCCTTTCATTTCTGGAGAAACACCAGGATTGGATTGCAGAGAAACTGGGAAGACCAGACCTCATCAGTATCAAAGAAGAAAAGACAGAGACACTCGAAATATCAGGACACCTGATCACGTATAAGATTCGTCGCAGTTCACGGGCAAAACGTTTGATAATCAGAATTTTGGGAGATCAATCGGTGGAAGTGGTCATTCCTCCCAGAACCAGTTCAACTCTGATACAACGATTTGTAACTGAAAAAGCATCATGGATTCTTAAGATGACTACTGATAGTCGTAAACCGTTACCACCGGTACGGCGTTATCGAGATGGGGATACTCTCCCTCTTCTGGGGAGAGAGATGAGACTTTCAGTTATTTTCGGAAGCAACATTCCTGAAGTTCGTCATACGGATGATCAGATCATCACTACCCTGCCTTCAGGACTTGCTCCTGTTACCAACCGAGAATTGGTGAAGCAGGGATATCAGAAAGTTCTTACTGATACCCTGATGACTATCTCCGCTGAGATGATCCCACGGTGGTCCTCATCATTGGGAATCAATGTTCCCGGAGTCAAATTTGGTGAGCAGAAGACCCGATGGGGTGTCTGTACACCAAAAGGGATTATCCTGAATATCAGGCTTGCCATGGCGCCCCTTGATCTGATTGAATATGTGATTGTTCATGAACTCTGTCATGTAAAACATCCGGATCACTCTTCAAGATTCTGGGGTCTGGTTGGGCAGATGCTTCCTGATTATCTAGCACTCAAAAACCGCCTGAAACGCGATGGTGTTCTGTATTGCTTATAGTAAATCAGAAAATTCGGGTATATTCAGTTTTTTTGTAGATTCAAAGTCAGGGCAGAAACCCCGGTAATCATCATATCTTCAGTCAGATCTTTTCCGGCAAGAACCAGCGGGTACGAGGGATCTGTCTGAAGAATCGGAACTCCGTTTTTTGCATGCGCAAGGATAAATGCATTATTTTGTTCAATCTCTGATCCGGGAAGTGTGATTGATCTTCCATCTGAACTGGAAATAGTTACAGAATAGTCTGGAACAGAAGTATCTTCAACCTGATGTACCAGATACCGGAGGGGCATGCCATCCCAGACCTGACCTTGCTGATCTACAACTGAAGCGAAATGATTCGATGGCTGTTGGATATCAACATCCATTTCGTACTCACTCTGAGTAATCGTAGTCTGATGATCTCCTGATAGATTGAGGTACCATTCTTCAGGAAAAGTAGTACCTGCAGATGCAACCGTACTGGTTCCTATCAGGAGTGCGATACAGAAGGCCATGATTCTGACCTGTGTCTTGTGGGTATTTGTGTTCATGGTAAGAAATGTGCGTTTGGATTCCCTGAACCTGAGTCTGATTCTGAATTCTGTCATCAGGGAAGGTTCATCTGTTAATTCGAGGTGGATAATTCTAAAAAGTTCAGATATTCAGAACTGAAAATTCCTGTAATACAGGGAGTTCAGATTACATCATGTTCGATACAAGAAGGGGTAGAGATTCAGTTATAATATTCATGTATTCGTAAAAATTTCCTGTCTTCATCTGCACAATCATATTTGCTAATTGCAATTGAAGAGGTTTCTTCTCAATACCATTTAAGTCGAGAATATTATTCGTACAAAAAAAATATTTTGATGGACCGAGACTGATATTTTATATGTTGTTGAAAAAATAATTTTCCTGTTTTTTATTTTAAGTTCATGAACAGTATCAAATGAATACAGTTTTTTGATATCTGAACCAGATATTGATCCATGATATCGAAATATCTCTTTTCTGTACTCATGGCCTGTTTGTGTATTCTGATATCAGTTCCGGTTTTAGCCGATGATGAAAATTCTTCATCATCTGATAATCAGACTCATCTCACTCTGGGAGTAATTCCTTCAGGGAATACCAGTCCGTTCCATAAGGAGTTAATTAAGGGGATGATTAATGCAGCAGCGGATAAAAATCTGACTATTGAGGTCCGTCCTCCTGATACAGAAGAAAATATCACTGCCCAGAAACTGGCGATGCAATTATTTATCGATGAGCATGTTGACGTAATCTGTCTCAACACATTGAATACTTCGGTTCTTTCTCCGGAAATCCAGGCTGCTTCAAATGCAGGTATTCCCGTACTGGTCTATAACACCCTGACGCCTGCTCATGATGAATCAATTGCTGAGTATATCGGGTACAATCAGTTCACCGGTGCAGCCGAACTAGGATCATATACTGCCCGAATTTTAGCTGAAAAGCAAAATGATGCATCAAACACCGTGCAGGGTAAGACGTTTATCCTTCGTGGACTCCCAGGCTTTCATGCTGACCACCGAACAGATGGATTTGTTACCGGCCTCTCTCAAAGTCCGGGAATAACGATAACCAATGAAGCAGTCGCAGGATGGGATCGGAAGACCGCAAAGCAGATCGCGGTACAGGCATTAAAGGATAATCCGGCTATCAATATCTTCTATGGCAATAGTGATGAGATGGCTATCGGGGCAGCAGAGGCAGTTCAGGAACAGGGAAAACACGTAAACTCTGACATCCTTTGTGTAGGAATTGATGGTAATGCCCCGACTCTCGCTATGATCAAGAATGGTACTATGACTGCAACTCTGGGAGTATATCCGGACAGGATGGGAACTGTCGTTGTTGAACAGGCTGAGAAAGTTCTGAAAGGTGAGCAGGTTCCCCGATATCTTGAAACACCATCAACGGTTGTAGATTCACAAAATCTAGATGCATATCTGAATGGGTCAACCTGGACAGAACCTGTAGAATCAGTACCTGAACCTGATATCAGGTAACTCATTTTCTCCGCATATTTGTTTTTGTGAAACCTGATTGGGGAAGATAATCAGATATATATTATTATACAGCAAAATTCTGATATCACATCCGGATTTTTCTCTAATCCGGACATTTGTTCCGAGGTTCATCCATGTGTATAGCCGTACCCGCTGAAATAATAGAAATTCGCGAAGGAAATATTGCTCTTGTTGATTTTGGAAATCTGAAACAGGAGATACGCATTGATCTTGTTGATGTTACCATCGGTGATTATGTTCTGGTTCATGTAGGATTTGCGATTCAGAAAATAAATCGGGATGAAGCACTTGAGACCCGTGAACTCTTCAGACAGTGTTATGAATCGATGGATGTAGAACCCTTTCCTGCCTGATAATCATCAAACTCTTAATGAGAATGATTTTCAAATGTGTCCGCAATAAAAGGAGCGGGCTAATAGTTTTTCTTTTATCGTTTTATTGATTTCAGCCTGAAATTAATAATACACGATACCGTTTGGGATCTTTGAAATATTACGAAGATGCTGCGTTGACTGATTTGATATAATTGTCAGGTTTGGAATTGTGGTTCCAAATTCATGAGCCGGGAACCAGTAAAGTCCATCCCCATATACTGTTTTTGTTTCATATACTTTCAAATCTGCAGAATCGAAATCCATCTTTTCCAACGTTGCATTCGAAAAGTTGAGAGTTGATATTAATTTGGTTTTGACGTCGTTTTCTCCAAACATCAGGATAAGAAGTCTGAATGCCTCATCTATGGTATAAGTAACATGCACATCAGCGTATCCGGGTTTGAGTAATATGGTGACATTATGAATATTGATATACCCATGTGCTTCAGGTTCATCAGCAAGCGTATGCGAGGCTCCTGTTAGAATGAAAAAAATAAGGAGGAACGCCCACCTGTTCCTGATCATTCTCATATGGTACGGTTCGATGGCTTAATAATCTTCGGGAAAATATAATCCGGCCACAGTTCAGGCAGTATCCTGCCTTATACTGAGTACTATCTCGATGCTTGACACATTTGTCTTCCCATCTTCGGTATCCACCAGTTCAGTCGAGGTCATGACAGATTTTTTCTCCACATTCTGTAGAAATCTGTTCAATGCAATTTCTGTTGTGTCTACTGCCCGGGAGATTGCTTTTCCTCTCGCTTTGACTGAAACTTCCTGTGCACCGCTGGTAAACTGAGTAACCACAGCCAGAACATAGTTCATAACCGGCTTATTTCCCACGAAGATGGTATTATCGTCCTGCACGTATGTCATTGTGGTATAATGGGATTAGAGATAATCCCGATCATAGATCACTTCAGCATTCAGAATTGATGCACCTGCCGCTCCTCTTATCGTATTATGGCCCATCGCCTGGTATCTGATACCTGGTCGGACTCTTCCGACTGACACGGTCATACCCTTGCCTTTCATTCGGTCCAGTCGTGGTTGTGGCCGGTCAGGTAGCTCAATGAAGTCGACTGATTTTTTAGGGAGAGTTGGCAGGTCAGGAAGTGTCGAATTCCATGTTCTGAATGCCTGTTCAACTTTTTCAACCGGGTCCTTGATATCAATCCAGATTGACATTGAATGACCATCGATGACCGGAACACGGTTGCAACAGGCACTAACCGAGAAGGGTGCTTTCTGAACTTCTGATCCGTCAAAAGTTCCCATGATCTTCAGGGTCTCCCGTTCCATCTTTTCTTCTTCCCCTCCGATATGGGGAATTACATTATCAAAGATTGCCATGCCTGGAATACCTTCGAATCCTGCTCCGGATATTGCCTGCATCGTTGCTACCCTGATATCAGAGAATGAAAATTTACGAAGCGGGGCGAGTGAACAGGTCAGCATGATAGTGGAGCAGTTCGGATTCGTAACGATGAATCCATCAATGCCACTATCCCGCTGTAGATCTATCATCGCGAGATGATCAGCATTGACTTCGGGAACTACCAAGGGAATATTTGGTTCCATCCGGTATGTACTTGCATTGCTGCAAACCCCGATCCCTGCTTTTGCACATTGCATCTCTACCTCTCCTGCCAGATCAGCAGGAAGTGCAGAGAATACCAGATCTACATGCTTTAAACTCTCGACAGTGGTGTCAGAGACGATAATGTCACCAACATCATCGGGAAACGGCACTTCCAGACGCCATGCAGCAGCATCACGGTATTTTTTACCGGCACTCCGTTTGGATGCGGTTAGTACTGATAGTTCAAAATACGGATGATCTGCAAGGAGTTGTACAAACCTCTGGCCTACGGCTCCGGTTGCACCCAGGACTCCTACCTTGATCATACCGATACATTGGAGAGAATAGTAATTAAAAATGGATGACTTAATCCATCGTTATGGCTTCTGAAGGACAGACATCCACACAGGAACCACAATCTACGCAGAGTTCATCATTAACTTCGGCCTTGTCATCTTTCATTGTGATGGCGACCGCCGGGCATTCATCTACGCAGGTTTCACATCCGGTACAGATATCCTTGTTAATTTTTGCAGTCATGAAATTCTCTCTTAATGACTTTGTTTACGGATATAAAAAAATTTTCAAACGCTCTCTGACCTTTTAAAGTCCGAGGACATCTTTCATTCCATATATTCCTGGTTTCTTACCGATTACCCACTTGGTAGCCCGGACAGCTCCTTCAGCAAAGACACCACGGTCATAGGCACGGTGTGAAAGGCTTACTGTCTCAAAGTTGCTGGCGAACATGACTTCATGATCTCCCACAATGTCTCCGCCTCTGATGACATGTACACCTATCTCATTTCCTCGTTCCTTCATACCTTCGCGGCCATATACTTCTTCCCGGGGGCCGACTTCCTGTTGTAATATCTCAAGAATGGTTTTTGCGGTCCCGCTAGGTGCATCTTTTTTATATCGGTGATGCGCTTCAGTCACCTCAATATCATAATCTCCCAGGCGTTTAGCTGCTTCACGAATCAGGAGCCACAGAATATTCATTCCAATTGAGTAATTACTGGATATTACGGCTGAAACTTTTGCTTTTGCAATCGCATCATCAATAACCTTACGCTGTTCTGTGGTCAAACCGGTGGTTCCGAGAATAATTGAACACCCTGCTGCCGCAGCAACCGGAATGTTCTGAACTGACGCTGCAGCTACCGTAAAGTCGATGACAATGTCTGGTTTTTTTTCTGCAAGGAGGCTCGCGAATTTCTCAGCAGGAACTACCGGTGCTCCAAAGAGTTCACCCTCCTGTACATCCACTCCGCCTACTAACTGCATATCAGGATCTTTGTTTACGATACCGGCAATGGTCGTTCCCATCCGCCCGAATGCACCACATATTGCAACTTTAATCATAACGAGCCAAAACCTCCTTTAATTTTTGAACGGTTGATCCACTGGCTTCATCCAGAGGGAGCCGGACCGGACCTGCTGCCATACCTCTCAGTTCAACTGCCTTTTTGATAGGAATCGGGTTTGATTCGATGAACATTGCTTTGAAGAGAGGTGAGAGCTGGTAATGAATATCTCTGGCAGTCTCCCAATCTCCTTTCTTCATCGCATTGTACATGGCAATCATGGGAACCGGGAAGATGTTTGCGGCAACCGAAATTACCCCGGTCCCTCCCAGACTCATAATGGGGAGGGTCATATTATCATCACCAGAAATTACAGCGAAGTCTTCGTCTCTGGTGAGTTCGATAATTGATGATATCTGGTTGATATCTCCACTGGCTTCTTTGATTCCTGCAATACCCGGATGCTTTGCGAGCTCGCTAATCAGGTCAGGAGCCAGATTCTGGCCAGTTCTACCGGGAACATTATAGATGATTACCGGGATGTCCAGATCTGCCAGGGCGTGATAATGCTTGATGAGACCGGAGCGGTTGGGCTTATTATAGTACGGGCTGATAACAAGCACTCCGTCTGCACCTGCATTCTTGGCAGCCTTCGTTAGCTTGATTGCTTCAGTGGTATTGTTGGAACCTGTACCTGCCAGAACCGGAACTTTTCCTTTGGCTTCTTCCAGGGTGATTTCAACCACTTTTTCATGTTCAGCAAAACTTAATGTTGCCGACTCTCCGGTTGATCCACAAGGAACTAATCCGTGAACTCCAGAGTCTACAAGAAAAGCAATGTTGGACCGCAGTCCATCTACATCAAGATCTTTCCCCGCGTTCTTTAGAAAAGGAGTAATGAGCGCAGGGAAAACGCCCTCAAACATGAGGGTAATTTATGCTGCTCTTCCGGTATTTACCTTTCTTGTGATATACCCTGCAACACGGTTCCGAACACTCTTACTTGGAATGTCGGTTGATGCTCCTACGGCTTTTTTGTTCTCATCGAAGTCGCCAGAGAACTTTTCGCGGTGGTTTTCTAAAAGTTCAGTACCGATGCTTTTAATATAACTTGGTTTGACACCCATTGATTATTCCTCATTGAAATTTGTATCAATAATGCGCGTTAAGATCCTATTAATACTTGCTAATACCTGGGTAGGATTTTCCCCAAGCAGGCGGATCAATGGCTCTTTTCCCGCACATCCGGTATCATAGATAATATCCGGAACACCATCACTTTTTTCGCAACAGAATGCAATGCCCCAGTCATGCGTGGTATCCCCCGGCGGTTCCTGTGCCCGGTTAAATGAGCAGATCTCAAGCAGCATCCCATCACCAGCAGCAATGAACTTTGCATCATATCGCAAAACAAGGGCACATCGGATTTTGGGATCAAATCGAAGAGCAGTCAGAACCATCCTGCATACCGGCAGATCTGCCGGGCAGATTATGTGGTCCTCTGCAACCGCACCTACATCACCAAGAGTTCTGGCCCCAGGACGGGCATATGCCAATGATATTCCTCCGTCAGGGATTAATGGAGGATAGGTCAGATTTCTCATAAGGCCAGCTGCCGTTTCAAGTTCGCGGATGATCATATCACAGGGGGAACGCGATAAATCCTGCAAGTCAGGGTCACTTGGTTTCATGAGACGGTCATATGCATTCATGCTGGTTCTGACAAAGTTTGATCTTGAATCTTCAGAGTTTCGTAATCTAGCAGACATATACTTATGGTTGCGAACTGATAATATGGTCAGATTATGAAACGGTGGATGCTTGATGCCGTTGTTGGTGTCTTAAGCCTGATTGTCTTTCTGGTGGTTCTCATCGTGCTCCCCACGATCATTCCCGGCAGCACGTCGTACCTCGTTGCGTTGTTCCTGTTCATTGGGGTTATCAGTGGGGGAGGGTATCTGATCCGAAATATCTCCACCTGATGCACATACTCCTGTTTTTTCCTTCCTGGGAGTGCTGACCATCCGTTTCTTCTGTTTATAATACGTCAGGGGATGTGTGACTTTACTGCAGAGTGTATCGGGATGCACACAGAGTGCGTGGGTTTTCATGGTTGAACAGAGAGGAGAGGTATATTCGGTACCACTGCCACCCTGTCCTGAAATGTGATCAACCTGATACATAGTCTTTGAGAGATCAAAGTCAGGGACATGCCCGTATAACTCAATGATACGGGTATTTTCCATGCCGATATTATGCAAAAATGCAGTCACTGCAAACCGGCCCATGTGAGTCAGATGTGTCCGCTGAACCAGTGCAGTGATAATTGCCTGAATGCAGGGGGGAAATGCCGATTCTTCTACACTTCCAAATTCTTCAAGCATCCGCTCCTGAATCGTGGTTTTGATCCGATCCAGTACCGGTTGCAGCGAGGTGCACAGAGAAGGAGGAACTTTAAGCGGGAGATTATGAGTCATTATTACTCTGAGTCGCTCCCTGAGTATCTCATCGATCTCATCCTGATGAATTTTCACAATCCCATGTTCAACAACTCGGTTGACCAGTCTCCATCGCTCTTCAGTAAGGCGGGCTGCTATTTCCACGTACTGAATTACCGGAATCGCAGTTGAAGTTCCTGATAAACCAAGACTTGATGCAATCACCAGTTTCTTTTTTGGATCCTCTTCCTGAAGATACCGGTATACTTTCCAGGATTGATACCGGCTTACCCGGTCAATGAGCATTCGATCACCTGAACAGGAGATTAGCAACCTGGTGACC
>NZ_JAJRBM010000268.1 GCF_028679455.1 Methanospirillum sp.
CACCATCTCTCCACAACATCCGCACGGGATCGAGGTGAATATCCGTGCCTTTTGTGGAGGTTTCATCTCAACGAACTCCAGTTTCACTACCTTCTCTGATGGTGCCTCAAGGATGGCCGTTGAGACCTGGTTCATCATGGCATAGAACTTTGTCCGCTCTTCTGCAGTAGCCGTGCCTGAGAAGACCTTTGGCCTGAGTGTATCCATTTCTGGTTTTTGCGGCATGAACTCTTCAAGGCAGGTCATAGCCCTGACCGCTTTGTTACTCTCCCGGCAGTAAAAGGTGAATACATGCTTTCCATAATCATGGACGATTAGGTTTCCTTTTCCTGCAGTGCAACCGGTAACCACCTGGATGGCATCCACCCCGCAGGCATCAGTCTCGGCGATGGCAACGAGTTCCTCATCTTTTGGCCTAGCAACGCCGAGAGCCTTCATGGCTGCAATGGCAACCTGGTATCCGCTTGACAGGCCCGGACATACATGCCCGTGAAACGCTACCGCATCATCAAATGATGCGTATTCAGGGTGCTGTTCTGGTTTTGTTGAATCGTTTGAACACATAATAATCTTAGTTCTCCTGGTGTACCATCCCGGCACCGGGGGAACCGGGCATGATACACGTGATACCTTCTATAGTACCCATGACGACCGGAAGGCCATACACCTCCTCGATCATCTTCGGGGTTACCGAACTCCTGTCCCCCTGAAAATGAATCCTGCCATTCTTCAGAAAGATAAACCGGTCCGCGTACCGGAATGCCTGGTTCAGATCGTGCATCGTCATCACCGCAGCAATCCCGTGTTCCCTCACGATTCCGTGGATAATAGACAGGATATCCACCTGGTTCTTGAGATCCAGACTGCTGGTCGGCTCGTCAAGAAGGAGAATTCGTGGCTCCTGGACCAGGGCCCGGGCGATTGCAATCTTCTGGAGTTCTCCGCCACTCATCTCGTCAATGTATGAGAGCCGGAGGTGTTCCATAGACAGGCGGGTGAAGGCTGCATCCACGATGCTTAAATCCTGTGGAGTGACATCCCATTTGATGTGCGGGCGACGCCCGAGGAGGACCGCATCAAAAGCAGTCAGCCTCCCGGTTTCTACCCGCTGGGGAACATATCCTGCCCGCCGTGCTATCTCAAGCGTGTCAAGACTACCTACTTCTGCACCATCAAGGTATACCTGTCCGCTTCTGGGCTTGAGGATCCGGTTGAGACACTTGAGAAGTGTTGTCTTTCCGACCCCGTTCGGCCCAAGTATCGCTACGATCTCACCATGATTTACTTCCAGTGCGACATTCTCCAGTACTTCCCGGTTTCTGTACAGAAACTTCAGTTCTTCCACATTGAGAATCATCGTTTGTATCCCCTGATGATGAGGTAAATGAACGCCGGTGCTCCCATGAATGCAGTGAGGACCGCTACCGGAAGTACATACGGTGCAACGATAAGCCGTGCCACGGTATCTGATGCCAAAAGCAGGATCCCTCCCATAACACACGAACCCGGTATCAGAAACCGCTGATCGTCTCCGATGATCCTGCGGACCATGTGTGGGCAGACAAGACCAACGAACCCGATGACACCGAGAAATGCGACAATCACCGCGGTGATGAGGGCTGCAATCGTCATTCCAAAGATACGGACCCGCTCGACATTGACACCGAGCCCTTTCGCGGTCTCGTTACCTGCATCGATTGCATTGTAGTTCCATCGGTTGGAAAGGAAGTAGATCGTGGAGAGTGAGACGAGGCCGGCCATAAGGCCAAGTTCAGGCCAGTTTGCACGGCTCACATCACCGAACGTCCAGAATACTACGGCTGCGAGCTGGGTATCTGAAGCAAAGTACTGCAAAAACATGGTGCCTGCAGTAAACAGCGAGGAGAGTGCCACTCCGGTGAGCACCATCACCTCAGGAGATGCCCCCCTGATCCGGGAGATCATCAGGATTATCCCGGTAGCAATCATGCAGAAGATAAATGCCATGATTGTCGTGGTATACGGGTTGTTGATGGTGACCGCTCCGGCTACGGTTGAATGCATCTCCCCGGTTCCAAGGATGATTACCGAAACAGCAGCACCAAATGCTCCGGCATTTGAGATACCCAGGGTAAAGGGTGAACCCAGGGGATTTCTCAGGATCGACTGCATCGCAACCCCGGCAACCGAGAGTCCCACTCCTGCTACAATAGCGGTCAGGGCCTGAGGGAGGCGGATGTTCCAGATGATTGCATCCCATTTGGAGTTGAGATTCTGTCCTAAAAGGGTGAGTAACACTTCACCGGGAGGAATGGATACTGCTCCCACCGATATCGAGAGGATCAGAAGAAGGAATACCAGGATAATTCCGGCACATATGCAGAGAATCTTCACCCTGATGTACGCAAGATAATCAGCAGGAGTTTTTCCATCAGCTAAGTGCATGTACTCCTCTCCAAAAAATGAGGTGAATCAAGGAGTATTTCATTCCGGATTCAGATAGTCAGTTTGGTTAATCCCAGGTTCTTGTACTGGGAATTGATCTCTTTGAGCGGAGACGAACCGAGGAATTTGGTCATGATCTCATCTGCTTTTACTTGTGGATCAATGTCTGCAAACTTCTCCGGGTATACGGTCTTGCCGATGTAGTATGCATCAGCGAGGAAATTCTCGTAGTTGGAGCTGTAGAAGTTGTACGGGAGAACTCCGTAGAC
>NZ_JAJRBM010000269.1 GCF_028679455.1 Methanospirillum sp.
AAATTTAATGATGCAATCTATGATTTATTTGAGAAATCTATCAAACAAGGATTAAGAGATAAAATGCAATGACAAAAAAAGAACCTTTTAACTATAATTATTCATCCGATACAGATTTCCATGCAAAACAGCAGGAAACGCAGGGAGTACCAGTTAAAGATTTGGACACAGAAATCGATGATGAAAAATATGATACAGGAAAGCCATATAGAAAACGCATTATTGCTGTAAAGAAATGATTCAAGTTAATAAACAAATTAATAGCAGAATCTGTCAAGGAGCAGTATATAAAGACATATATCATATCGAATGGCTAACTGAAACAAATACTGAAATAGAAATATCAAAAGTTTTTTTCCCGCATATCATCATCCTAACCCAGGATTGTGATTTAAATCAAGATCCCAATGTTAATCCTAAGTCTCCGTGTACAAAAAATAATGATAAGGATCTTTTATCCATATTAGTTGCACCACTGTACAACTATGAACAAGTGATTCAGGGAACTCACTTATCCCAATTAAAGAAAAAAATGCAAGTAATATCAAGTTCAACAGTTCAGAATCATGTCAAGACTAATCAAAATATCAGGTATCACTATCTAGAGTTTCCAAATAAAGAGATGGTTCCCAGGATTATTGATTTTAAACACTATTTTTCTGTCAATATTGATTATATCAAATCGATACATCAATCTAATTTTGTCCTTCAAATTGACGATTTATATAGGGAGAGTATATCGACCAGATTTTCTTACTATTTGTCAAGGATCGGTTTACCGGACACAATTAATGAATGCCATAATCCGGATTATTCAGATAAAAAATAATTGTTGATTATGGTGTTAAAGCAATGATATTAATTGAGACCGGCAACCTACTATCTCGTAAAACCGTCGCAAATGATCTCTCGGATAGGTTGCATATTCATCATCAAAGGGAATAGATGCAGCCAGGTATGCAGAGATTATCCGAGGATTTGTTCAGGATCATGGATCGATAACCAATAGAGAATCCCGGTAGTTGTTTGATCTCGGTGACACAGCATCAGCACAGGTCGAAGCATCACGGTACCTGAAGAAATGGTCTGCAGATGATGGGATTCTTACTGAAGAAGGGTCCGGTCCCGAAAGACACAAAGTTCAGGGACTAAACATTTTGACGAGGCTCAGATATTTTCATTCATCTCACCAATAATTATCCTGATGCCTTATCTCCCCCAAGTTGTTGAACAGGAAAACATCTGTACCTCAACCCATTCAGGGTACATATCCAAAACGTAGTAAGATAAAGATCACAAGGAAAATCTCACCCACCGAGGGTTGCAATTGAGTTCATTGCCCACCATCCAATCACATGCTCGAACGCGTTCGATAATTTTCTCTGCACATGCACGGGTTAGAATGTTCGAACGTGACATTTCATCAGAGGATATATTGCATATCCTGACAGATGGAGAGATCATAGAAGAGTATGAGGATGATACCCCATGTCCGTCGTTTCTCATGCTTGGGTATCTGCGAGGAATTGCTCATCATGTGGTAGTTGGGTGCTGTGCAGATCACATCAAAATAATCACGGTGTATCATCCGGATGAAAGCTGGACCAATGATCGATTGAGGAGGTGAAATAGTATGAAACCAGGAGTATGCCAGTTCTGTAAGGGTGAGATGAAAGAGGGAAAGACCGAATTTATGGCCCGGGTTCATGATCAGGTGATTGTGATCAAGGATGTTCCCGCATGGGTTTGTGAACGATGTGGAGAAGCATGGTTTTCCTATGAAACATCTGAGAAGATCGATAAGGTGATGCATGAGGTTCATGCCGGGAAGATCTGTGTCAGACCACTTGCAGCAGGAGAGATCGAATTACCAGCGTAAACTGACAAGTTGTCCAAAATATCATGAGATACTCTCCCCTCTTTCAAGAGCATTGAAACCTTTCATCAACAATCAATTTTCCGAATACCTCTAACAACATATAGGTAGACCCGAACCATGACCATCCCCACAAACGATGACATCCTCCGTCTTCTGGATCAACTCGATCATTCCATAGCCGATGATCTCGAGTCCAACGTTCTCGACTTCAAGCCGTGGGGTGATCCGAAAGGCGATATGAAAGTAGCCATCGAATACGCGGTCTGCTTCTCTAACGCAGATGGGGGTGTCGTTGTCTTCGGGGTTTCGGACAAAACAATCGGGCGTTCAGAGGCAATTCACGGAGCAAAAGGGTACAATCTCGACACCTGGCGAAGGGGAATATTTGACCGGACCAACCCTCATATCCAAGCCGAGGTCGAGGAACTGAACGTCCCTGAAGGGACCGGCCATCTCCTCATCGTCCGGATTCCCAAAGGCAGCAATCCACCATACGGTACATCACAGGGTTTGTTCAAACAGCGGATTGGGAAAAACTGCATGCCGATGGACCCGGCTGCATTTGCATCCATGAAGGCATCAACCGGAGCAGTAGACTGGAGTGGACTACCGGTTTCCGAAATTACTCCTGAAGACCTGGACCCTCTTGAGATCGCCCGGGCACGAGCGATGTTGCGGAGTAAAAATCCCGAATCAGAACTGCTTAAAATGTCAGACGATGCCTTTCTTCGAGGCATCGAGGCTGTCCGGGGAGACTCGGTTACCAACGCAGGACTCCTCCTTTTCGGAAAACCGGATATCATCTCAGATCTCTGTCCCCAGAGCCAGGTCCATTATGTTCACCAACCATCAGAGACAAAAGTTGCCCGCAATGATCTCTGGAGAGTGGGGCTTCTTCAGGTCATTGAGAAGATTGAAAGTATCTTCTCTGGTCCTATCAACCCGGAAGAAGAGATATCAGTCGGTCTCTTTAAACTCAGAATCCCGGCCTTCCCCCTCGATGTGGTTCGTGAAGTGGTGCTCAATGCCATAACCCACCGGGACTATACCAATCCGGGAGAAGTACTCATTCGTCATGCAGCTTCTGAACTGGTAGTTACCAGTCCGGGAGGATTCATCGGTGGTATAACGCTTCAGAACATTCTCCGCCATGAATCAACTCCACGTAACCGGACTCTGGCAAATGCCTTTCTCAAACTCAGGCTTGTAGAATCAGCAGGGACCGGGAGACGGAAGATATTCATCCCGATGCTCGAATACGGGAAACGAATGCCCCGGTATGAGGCCGATGGTTCCCAGGTCACTCTTCATATTTACGACGGAACATTTGATCATGCCATGGCGAGTCTCGTTGCCCGGTGGCATGGAGAAGGGAAGGATATCGGGCTAGACGGGCTCATAGTTCTGACCTATCTGAAAGATCACCGCTTCATCAGTACCGCCGATGCTGCAGATCTGCTCCAGCTGGAACGGGATGATGCAATTGCCGTACTTGATACCATGAGCCATCCCACACGAGGGATTCTCGAGCGAAAAGGACATGCAAAACCGGCAACCTACTATCTCGCAAAAACCGTTGCGAATGATCTCATCGGAAAGGTTGCATATTCATCATCCAAGGGAATAGATGCAGCCAGATATGCAGAGTTGGTCCGGGGATTTGTTCAGGATCATGGATCGATAACCAATAAAGAGTGCCGGCAGTTATTGAATCTCGGTGACACCGCATCAGCACAAGTGGAAGCTTCGAGATATCTCAAAAAGTGGTCTGAAGAAGGAGGTTTTCTGATTGGAGACGGGGCCGGACCTAATAGGAAATATCGGTTCCGAAGTTCTTAACAGATATCTTACACTGTTAAGATTGGTTGATCAGTGAATAGGGGAAATTGGAATTGATTTAGAGAAAGGGGATTAAATTTCACTGTTCTGAATCTTAACAAACATCTTACACTGTTAAGATTATCTAGGGATTAGAATCAGCAAATATTGATTCATTTTACCAAACATCACACATACCTAATGATTTGATATCTTAACAACATCTTACATCGAGAGGAGTACTTCTAACGAAACTGGTTATTGTCAAGGTGATTGATGATTGATTCAAGCGTGAAAAAAGAAACATAAAACATACCATCTATTTAAAAGTGGGATTGAATTATTTTTCACTGGGAGTTATATGTTCATTCAGTTACTGCTCGATTTCATCTATGTGAAATGAAACTCTATTTCTTCCTCCACTTTGCATAGTGAAGGAAATATAATAATTTCCCTCTTTCAAGTCGCGAGTATCATATTGATAGAGAATTTCCCCATTATAATATGTAATTTTTTCAGAATCTAATAAGGTGGTACAAGAATCAGGACCAAATATTTGAATC
>NZ_JAJRBM010000270.1 GCF_028679455.1 Methanospirillum sp.
AGATGTGGTACGTCGGTATGCAAAAGAAGACAGAAAAGGTGTTGAATGAAATTGGTTTGAAAGGACTCTTTGGAGAGAGGGTAAGGTATACCTAGTGATCATTTTGACGCTGATTAGGATGGATATATTCACTGCATTGTCCGGATTGGTGCTGCGAAATCAGGAGTTACTTCGCAGACCCTGGGTATTGGGCAGGATCGGAACCCACAGAAGTGGTTTAAGCATGCAACCGCGTAGGATGAAAGAGGGAAACCATTATATAATAAACAGACCTGCATAGTTAACATCTTGAGTTCAGATTGTATGGGATAGGATGTGCTAACCGTATGAAGTTAACGAATTTCTTTGGGTGCTTATTGCTTATTGCATGTATTTACACGTGTTTCGCAGTTGCTGAAGAGGCCCTGGAGACCAAGGCTGATGCCAAAGATCCCTGGACCGGGACCTGGCAGAGTGATCGGTATACTGAGAAATATATTCAGAATGGAACGGTGTTGACCGGCCAGTATATACTCACCTCATCTGACAAGAGTGATGCAGGAAGTATCAAAGGGAGGGTATCAGAAGACGGAAAAACCGTGACCGGTACCTGGGAAGAGGCAGGGGATCTAACCCTGGTTCTTGGAGATGACAATAGAACCTTGAGCGGTACCAGAGCGTACCAGATTGATAACGAGATCTATTCCGCGATATATCATGATCAGATCATGGATGGAATCTGGAATTCTGAAAACCATACCATGTCTCTGTATCAGGAGAACTCAGCTGTTTACGGATCTTATGTCTCGTTAAATCTCTTAACCGGTGAATCCGGGTACATCACCGGGACGATCTCTGAAGATGGCAAAAAAATCAATGGAACTTTCGTAGAATCAGGTAATTTCTCATTCACCCTCAGCGAAGACCAGACATTCTTTAATGGAACATTTACCTACGGAAATGGAAAGAGCAAGGAACTTGATACCTGGAACGCTGTTCGCATCGGGTAATCCAGTCTTTGATTTTCTTTTTTTCTGTGACTCTCCATTTTTCCTGACATCTTCCAGGAAATCATTTTTTACACTTTAGATTCCCATCGATCCAAATCATCTGATCTCATATGCCTGGTGGATCTAACTCTAATTAATGAGTTCAGGTACAATCCAGGTAAATGAGACTCCCCGGCTTTCGCTCTTGCTTCCTCTCAGTTTGCAACATCTGTTTGCCATGTTTGGAGCCACCGTTCTTGTTCCTGTGTTGCTCGGAATCGATCCCGCCACCATCCTGCTCTTCAACGGTATTGGCACCCTGATTTTTCTTGTGATCTGTCAGTGTAAAGTCCCTGCGTATCTGGGTTCTAGTTTTGCATTCATCTCCCCCTCTCTCCTGATCATCGGGGCATATGGATATAGTGCTGCTTTGTGTGGGTATATCGCTTCAGGCGTATTCTTTCTCTTCGTAGGTTTCATAATTCACATATTTGGAACCGGATGGATCAGGGTATTGCTCCCAAATGCCCTGATGGGTTCGGTAGTAACTGTCATCGGCCTTGAACTCGCTCCCACTGCAGCAAAACTCTCGGGACTCTCAGTTGAGCACCCTGATCTCCCGGTTGCATCAATAGCACTCTTCACCCTCCTGGTAACCATCATGAGTATGACGATCTTTCGGGGAATATTCAGGGTAATTCCTATCCTTATCGGTCTGATCTCCGGGACAATCCTGTCTGTATTAACCGGACATTTTTCTCCTGATCTGATCGAAAAGGCATCCTGGTTATCGATCCCGACTGTTTATACGCCAGTCTGGTCACTATCGGCAATTATCATTATCTTTCCGGCTTCCCTGGTTGTTCTCATAGAACTGATCGGCCATTTTGAGGTAACTGGGAAGATTATCGGAAAAGATCTCTTTGAGGATCCTGGTATTCCCAGGATGCTATATGGAAAAGCGATATCAAGCGTGTTATCAGGGTTTTTTGGCTCAACTCCGAATACAACCTACTCTGAAAATATCGGTGTTATGGCGATAACAAGAGTGTTCAGTACTGTCGTTTTTGGGGGTGCAGCGGTATGTGCCATCCTTCTCTCCTTCTGCGGCAAATTCACCGCTGCAATCAGATGCATTCCGGATCCGGTTATCGGTGGAATATCACTGCTGCTCTTCGGGGTAATAGCAGCTTCAGGGATACGAATGTTGATCGACTCACATACTGATCTTTCTTCTCCCCGGAATCTCGCACTGGTATCTGTTATTATGATAATTGGAGCATCCGGAGCTGCGATTGATTTTGGTTCGCTCGATATCAAAGGAATGTCTCTGGCAACTTTAGTTGGGATCGGACTAAACCTGGTTTTCATCGTAACATCACGTTTCACGCCTTTGAACGGAGGTGATGAGGAGAAAGAAGTGTAATCGAGTACTCCTCACTGAACCTGCACAATCAGGTTTCCAATCCAAATGTCTTTTTGGCATCTTCAAGTGTGTTCCCGGTCTTTAAGCTCCCGCCGTATAACAGTTTAATTGCTTCTTTATCGAGATCACTCAATTCCCGGTTCATTCCTTCATTTCGGTAGAAGAAACTCTCCGTATTTTTGTATGAAACTCCGTGAAGTCCCATACTGTAGAGCAGCCCTTTCAGAATGTAATATTGCTGGTCTTCTTCGCTCAGGGTATTCAGAAGATAGATGTACTCATCATTTACAATCCCGATGAGTTCCCCGTTCGAATTTTTTATCAGGTGATCGGAATCCTTCTTCTTGTCATCGTAGTACTGTTGCAACATCTTATCGGTAATGATCTTGATATTGTAGAAATTATTCGGAATAACATCGTAATTAGTCTGTAAAAATCCAAGGGTTACCTCTTCGTCCTCAAACTGGGTAGTTCCCGACAGTGAGTTGAATAAGATGGATAGATTCTTAACAAATTTCACTTCAGAATCTGTGTAATGCCCATCAAGCCAGAATTTATACTTTTTATCTGCTTTGAAGAGTTTTATTTTTGCATTATCAAGACCAAAGGTGATATCAAGTAGGTGAAGCATGACATCTTCCTTGTCAAATTCTTTACCGGCATTTCCGCTGTTTCGCTCTAACTGAACCAAATCTCCCCGGATTGTCAGACCTTTGGAAGATACAATCCCGATAATAGTATTATCATCATTTTTTACCAGGTATTCATCAGAACTCATCTCTTTCTGTAATTTTTCGAGTTCAGATACAGGAACAATCCTGATATTAAAAAAAGTATTACTCGTTTTACTATCCTTAAGACCAGAATCTGAATTATCTACTGTATTGGATTTATCGGTCTGGAGCTTTTGACCAGTACTGGTCCCTGTTGCATTCATGACAGGGTTACTGTCCTGACTTCCGGTTTTCCCACTGGAATTTTCAGTACATCCGATAAGGAATATCGTGAGGATCATCAGACTGATCAACAGGTAAACAACCTTAATTTTCACGATTTATCTATTATTTGTAATCATATTTTAGTATTCTTGATCTCCTTTCATCTCTATTGAGATTATCAGGAATCAGAATCTATAGGGCGGTAAAACCTGCTGATGGTCTATTGAGTTCTCAAGTCCTCAGATAAACAAGATTTATAAGAATTCATGAAACAGCTATAGTATGGGGTTTTGCCCGCTCTGGATTCAATATAGCTTGATTTTTCTGATACTTGTCCTGGGAATGCCGATACTTGGTGCAGGAGAGAACCTTTCACTATCCCCGGTGACCACGGTATCTGAGGGTAACTCCGATCCTTCAGGGGATATACAAATTCCTGATGTCTCCGTCAGAACAGAGCCTGAAACATTTTATGAGATTAAACTCGTATCTCCTGAATTGCTGAAGATCATTCAGGCAAATGCCGGTGTCGATGATCAGATCCTGAAGATAGGACCGGGGATGAACATTGGTGTAGCAACACCTCATGTTCTCTACCTACGAAGTGATCTCCAGTCTGATGATTATCTCCTTGCGCACCGTATCCAGGGTGATAAGAAGAACGATATCCTCGAGCATCTCCTGAACATCCTTTTCGGGCGTGATAATCCAAATACGGTTCTCCTTCATTCAGACCGGGACTATATGATCTGGTTTGATGAAGAGTACGCCAGTGATGATATCAAAACGGTACTGGCATTTGCTCGCGAGTTTAATAATCTCTCATCTACCGCAAGATTCGAAGAAGATTCAGTATTGACCGGAGATTTAAAAAATAACTACGAACAGATTCCGTATTATTATTATCAGATAAAGATCACATCCCGACAATTTCTTGATAACTACAAGAAAGATCACTACAAACCGGCATCTGAAGAGCAATTACATGATTCAGGTGGTACTTTGGTCGGGTTCATTGCACCAGGGTATGTCTATCTCTGGGATGGATTATCTGAGCCGGAAAGGCGATATTTCCTGGTTAAATCGTTATTATGGGAGCTGGGACTTCATGGAGAAACAAACGCATACCCTGATAGTTTCTTCTATAAAAAAGTGAATTCATCAGCAAAATTGTCTCAAATTGATAAAGAGGCGATATCACTCCTCTACGGAGGAAGACTGAGTACGAATATGACGGCTGATTCCGTGCGTAAAGCACTCGACATTAGTCAGTAACATTAGTATCTCTTTTTTGTGAAACGAGTGAACCGTCTGAAATTCAATGGCCGCTACCGAATGAGAGGCCGAATTTCGAAGTCACGATACAAAAAAGGATTATACTCCTTCATCATAAAGGAGTGAATAATACCTGGTTGTGAGAATCGAAAGGTACGGGCCGGTGAACAAACTGATGATCCATCCGAGAATAATCCCGATCAGGGGAATCACATTGAGGGCCATCTCAACACAGGTGAGGACTATTACAATGACTGCTACAACGATGAAGAGGACAATGAGGGAAAAAATATAATTTACCCAGCCGATTTTTTTGATTGTGGAAATAATCTCTCCAATTGCAAAGGCTTCACCTATACTGCCTGTCCGTGCAAACCGTACTGATGCGATGACATTGAGGAGCGTAAAGATGATCGCAAGAATAATGGTCAGGACCAATCCGGTTATCAACCCCCCGGCCATGGAAAGCAGGGTATCTAATGAAAAGTTTTTTCCTGCACTGATGATGCCGAATACTGCATATCCGACGGTCGCTGCACATGCAATCAGCGGGATAATCATGTACACGATGTTGATTACCAGGAGTTTGATTCCATCAATAAACAGTGTAAAAAAGGACTCTTCTTCATAAGATGGCTGTACTCCCCTCATGATCTTTACGGTATAACCATACATGATTGGAAATATGAGTGAACTGATTGCCAGCATAATCCATCTCACCCATTTGCCGAAGAGTGCCTCATGGGTAAATGTGAAGGAATCCTGAATGTTTTCTCCGATTTTCATTTTTTACCTCGATGCTGGGTCATATGAGTTATTTCTATTTAAAATCGCTCATTACCATCTCATTATGTATCGATGTACCCATATTTTGAAATCCATGATTGTGAGATCTCATCTACAAAAAGATATTGTTAAACTGATTTATGATGCTCCAGTTGTTACGGCTGATACGTTCATTTCTATGTGTTATGGGATATGACCAGGTACATCATTACTAAGGTATCAATGATCATGAACGAGTTCATTCCTTGAAATTGTCGTAAAAATAAGTGCTTTCAATCAAATATGGGATCCCTGAATCTTATATCTCCATAAATCCTGAACCACTCGGTTGTCGATTTCAATCTCTTTGGAGTGTCATTCTTATCTCATCTCTAGATAAAAAATTCGAGAATTTTGATCATTGGAATCATTCAGAGTCATTTGAATAATGTAATGACGGTGAAATCGGTGAGAATCATACGATATATTCGCAAATATCAGGCTGAATCTATCCTGCTTGGAATACTTATACTGGCATCATTCCTCTATCTCTGGAATCTGGGAAAGGAAGGGTACTCAAACTCTTATTATGCAGCAGCTGTTAAGAGTATGCTTACAAATCCTGATATCATACTCTATAACTCGTTCGACCCATCCGGTTTTGTGACCATTGATAAACCGCCGGTCAGTCTATGGGTTCAGACACTCAGTGCTGCAATACTTGGATTTTCAGGAACGTCACTGATTCTTCCTCAGGTAATTGCCGGGCTCCTCTCTATACTTCTGCTTTATCTGCTGATATCCCACTCATGGGGAAGATCAACAGGACTCATTGCTGCAGGTATGCTTACGATCACTCCAATCTTCGTTGCGGTAGTCAGAACCAACAATATGGATGGGCTCCTGGTGTTTGTGCTCCTCGCTGCACTCTGGGCAGCACTGCAGGCATGGAGAACTGGCTCGCTCTGGTACCTCCTGGGATCTGCGGTTCTGATCGGTATTGGATTTAATATCAAGATGATCCAGGCATTTGCTGTTGTTCCTGCATGTTTTGGAATCTATCTGCTTGCTAACCGGTTATCATGGAGAACCAAACTCATACATCTTGGAACTGCGGGGATTCTCCTCCTGGTTGTTTCTGCATCATGGGCGATGATGATGGATCTCACTCCTGTAGATCAACGACCCTATATCGGGAGCAGTTCTACGAATTCGATGGCAGATCTCATCTTCGGTTATAACGGACTGAATCGGATTGTTGGTGGATTCGGTCCGTTTGGGAAAGGTGGATCCAAATCTAACTCTTCGTTTTCTAACCTGAACCCTGAAGGATCCCCTGGTATGAATCCTCCGGGAATGGGGGAAAATACTTTCCTCCCCACCCCTCCATCCGGTGGACCTGGCAATCCGGGTTCTCCTCCACCAGATCCGGGAATCGGTGTTCAGGGTTATATTCCGCCATCTGGTAATGGAAGCGCACCGGGATCTCCTCCTTCAGGTATGGGGATTCGGGGGCATCAGGGAGGTATGCCTGGAATGAATGATGGGGGAGCACCTGGATTATTCAGGATGGGAGATACAGGGATGTCCGGACAGATCAGCTGGTTGCTTCCCTTTGTATTACTCGGTCTTTTAACCTGGCTTGTTCGCCCAAATCCCGCTACTTTGAGGAATCTCATCAATACCTTAACTCTGAATGAACGTGCAGTGGTGACCCTGGCCCTCCTTCTCTGGCTGGTACCCGAACTCATTTATTTTAGTTTCACCACTGGATTTTATCACACCTACTATGTGGTTATGGTAGCCATCCCACTTGCGGGGCTTGTCGGGATCAGTGCGACTACCATGTATGAGGCATACCTGAAGCCCGGTTTGAAAGGGTGGATATTGATAGTCGCTATTCTGGTTACGGGGATCGTTCAGTGGCAGTTTATCATGTATAATCCGGACTTTTTCGGATTTCTTGCCTGGATCGTTCTAATTGGTTCGATATGTACAGTTCTTCTTCTGGCTGCCCTTCGTTTATCCTTCCGGAATGTTCCGGCACGGTTGAAGAGCAGCATTGTTGCACTGGCTCTGGTATTTCTCTGCATTGCCCCGTTCATCTGGTCATGTACTCCACTGATATATCCGGAAAATGCCGTGATGCCGAGTGCCGGGCCTGGTCTCATGTCCGGAGGAGATGGTCCCGGTTCAGGTATGTATAGGGGATTCGGTCCTGAAGGAGGGTTGGGAAATTCCTCATCCCTCTTCTCGTACCTGGAAGCACATCAGGCAGGGGAAACATATCTGGTAGGGGTTGAGAGTTCTCGCTCTGCTTCAGATCTCATCATTACCTACGGTGCATCAGTCATGGCTATGGGGGGGTTTTCAGGATCTGATCCTATTCTTACCTCTGATACCCTTAAAAAATTAATAAATTCCGGGAAAATTCGATATTTCACACTTGATCAGGGGTCCAGAGGTAAACCCGGGAGAGAGAATTCTGATGTCACTACCTGGATCAGAGATAGTTGTCCGGTGGTCCCGTCAGATGCATGGAGTCATGATAACCAGTCATTTGGACCAGGGTCTGCACTTTACGACTGCAAAGGGGTAGCGTAAAAGAGGGAGATCTTCATTCCTCCTGCACAACCCCTGTTATCATGAGTTCATACCCGGCTCGTGCAGGTACATTCACGAGTTGGGGCATTATTCTCATATGGTAGCATTGTCAGGCACAATACAGATTCGGTGTCCCTGATACTTCGTGCGTTGTTGATTCTTTTTGATGTCTTCAATGCGATATCATATTTTGTTCCCTCAACACTCCAAAATTATCAGGTTTATGTTTTTTTAACAAAAAATGGTGTAAAAAACAAATTTAGGGTAGTAACAATGAATTCCCCATGATTATTCATCCTGTATAAAATCAGGGAATATTGGCATAATATACCAATAGATTTATAAACTTTTCAATATATTTTATGTTAGGTGTTATTCATGGCAGATTTACCAATTGCAGCAATAACCAGGATCGCTAAGGCAAATGGGGCGGAGCGGGTATCTAAAGATGCAGCAGAAGCATTAGTTAAGGTAGCCGAGGATTATATCGGGCAGGTTGCCAAAGAAGCAAACAAACTGGCAGCCCATGCAGGTCGCAAGACTATCAAAGCCGAAGACATTGAGATGGCTTTGGAAAACTAATTTTTTTATTCTCGTATCTTTGGGGATACTATTAAGGTTCGTGTTATTATTTCATCTTTTCAAGGATAAAGTTCTTTGAAGCCTTTGTTCCGTTGTCATTTGGGTTTATTGAGAGAGCCTTATCGTATGCCCTGACAGCTTCTTCATATTGTACAAGGTTCTTATAAGCATCGCCTTTATTCATCCATGCAGTGGCATTAAGCGGGTTTATGGAGATAGCGGTGTCGTATGCTGCTATTGCATCTTCGCATTTTCCTAGATTTTCCAAGGCGTCACCTTTTGCAATCCAGAGTGCAATATCGGCGGGATAATTTTTTAATGCCTGGGTGAAGGCCTGATCAGCATCCCCATACTTGGCAAGCATCATCAGCACTCTCCCTTTACTGACCCAGATCTGAAAATTTCTGGGATCTATCGTAAGTGCCTGTTCATATGCAGCCAGTGCTCCCTGACTTTTCCCTGCGTTCATCAGTGCATCTCCCTGGGATATCCAGAGTGCGGCATCATCAGATGTAATCGAGGTTGCATGTCCGAATGCCTCAGCAGCATCATCAAACTTGCCCTGTTTGGAGAGGAGTTCACCCTTTGTCTTCCATACTGCTCCATTTTCAGGATCAAGCATGATAGCCTGCTCATAGGCAGATAATGCATCATCTGTTTTGTTCAGAATTGCAAGTACAGTCCCTTTTTTGTACCATGCCTCAGCAACCTTCGGATTCAGGGAGATCGCCTGCTCATATGCAACGAGTGCCTCATCCTGTCTCCCAACCCCGGATAATGCCTCTCCTTTCCCGATCCAAGCTGGCACCTGTGCAGGATCGATACTGACCGCCTGGCTGAAGGCGGCAAGTGCTTCTCCATTCTGTCCGAGATACAGTGATACCTCCCCTTTTCCTATCCAGGGAGCAGCGTCTTTCGGAGCGATCCTGGCAGCCTCCCCGTATGCAGTAAATGCCTCCTGGAATTTCCCGAGGATTGTCTGCGTCTTCCCCTTATTGATCCAGGCTGTTACATCGTTTCTGTTTATCCCGATTGCCTGTTCATATGCAGCCAGAGCCTCATCATACTGTTTGAGGTTTGTAAGAGCCTCTCCTTTTCCGACCCATGCTGCAGAATTCCCAGGGTTGATCCCAAGAGCCCGATCATAAGCATTGACCGCTCGTTCGTTTTTTCCGAGTCTGGTTAATGCATCACCCATTCCCACCCAGGAGGATTCATCATCAGGTGTGATATCGATGGTGGTGTTAAACGCCTTGATCGCTTCATCATACTTACCAAGTTTTAGCAGTGATTGCCCGCTTTTCAACCAGGCAACTGCTTTTCGTGGACTTAATTTTATGGCCTGATTGTATACCTTGACCGCTTTTTCTATCTCTCCGAGAGCCTGCAGTGCATCCCCCTTTTCAACCAGGATACTGACATTACCGGGCTCAATCTCGATTGCGTTGTCAAAGGCCCTGATAGCCTCGTTAATATTTCCCTGACCTGTGAATACCTCTCCCTTGCTTACCCAGTCTCCGGCCCGTTGGTCTGCGACACATCCCGCCATAATTCCGCATGCTATGAATATGAAAAGGATGAGAGGAAGAAGAAGGTTCATAATGAATGATCAGTTTTAAGGAGCATATGGCTATCGATCGAGAATGAATCTGAACAAGATCCCTGTTTGTAGAGGTATGGGTGTCAGTACGAAGATCTCGTTGCCTATTAGGATACTACTTATATATGATCGCATAAATCTACACTGATGAGTGTTCGAATGCATCTTTTCAACCGCAGGTGGGTGACTGGTTGTATTATTCTTACACTTTTTTGGTCAGGGGCCTGTACTGGAATTTCAACTCCTTCTCTGAATATCACCGGAAACGACAACTATTATGTCTGGGGGACTGTGGAGAATCTTGACCATCCCCTCCATTATATACTCCTTCTGTATGGAAAACACACAAATGGAAGATGGTATGGACCGAAAACCCTGGACAGTGATACGTTCCCGGGTATTTCTCCTGACCGTACATGGAAATGCCTGTACCAGGTGAGTGCAACTGATGAACCGGTTACCGCGTTCCGGGTTTATGTTGCTATGAAAGGAATTACCCCAAATCAGGTTCTGGTTCAGGGTGCTCAAAATCTCACCCTCTATTATGCAACTATTGTCGCCCAGACTGAAGCTGATAGAAGGTAGTTTGAGATATGGTGATTGTTTCGTCAATATCCGATGAGATACCATGAGATACCTGGTGCGCAATCTCATTTTACCCTATATCTGATTGCTGATGCCAGGATCCAGGATGTTGCTCTCGTAAAGGTGCAAAAATCCGGTTAAAAATCATGGGTCGTGTCAGGTTTTGTACTGCTATCGCCTGGGATCCGGGGTTTACTTCTGTTCACCCGGGGCCAGCCCATACTCACTGGCAGGTAGTACTTAATGCTTGGTGATCCAATACTCATAGCAGCAGGGTTGAAGTTCTCTCTGACCCTGGTGGGGAAGGTATGATATGCTAAATCAGAGTGTGCTGTGGAAATTACTCGTGTTCACAGCTTTATTTGGACTAATTCTGTTTTCGGCTGCAGGAGCAGACGGAACAACTCCGGTAACCGGAGCCGGATCGGTACCGGTGGTATCTGCTACCCCGGCTGCGGTTTCAACCCAGGTGGCTTACACCTCGACAGGTGCTGCATACGTTCCTGGTGAGGTTATTGTCAGATACAAAACCCAGAACAACGGATTTTCAGCAGAGAGCGTCATGTCGCCCGGACTCATGGCGATGGGAGCCGAATTATCTGATGACTTTTCTGCTGAAGGCCTGAAAGGGATGCAACTGATCCATGTGGGGGATAATGCAACAGTTCAGGAAGCGGTCACTGAACTGCATAACTCTTCCTTTGTCGAATATGCAGAACCCAATTACCTCGTATCATTGATGCCGAACGAGAATTCAGAACCTCCCGGACCTGAAAAAGTCGGTGCTGAATCAGTTTCAGGAGGTCCTAACGATCCCAGATTTATTGAGCAGTGGGCGCTTGATAATACTGGTCAGGATGGGGGAACCAGTGGTGCTGATATTCATGTGATACCAGCCTGGGCTCAGACTACTGGTTCTGATTCTGTTGTGGTAGCGGTAATTGATACCGGTGTTGATTACAACCATCCGGATCTAGCCGGGAATATCTGGACCAATCCCGGAGAAACTCCAGGTAATGGCGTCGATGATGATGGAAACGGATACATCGATGACGTTCACGGATGGAACTTTGTAACTAACTCCAATGACCCGATGGATGACAATGGTCATGGAACTCATTGTGCTGGTGTGATAGGGGCAGTCGGCAACAATGGCATCGGTATCTCAGGGATCAATCAGAAGGTAAAGATCATGCCACTGAAGATTCTGGGAAAAGATGGTAATGGAGACATGGCAGGAATTTTAAAGGCCATTGCCTATGCCCGGAGTATGGGTGCGAATGTGATCAGTTGTTCATGGGGAGGAACCACCCGCAGTGAGGCGCTTGGTGATGCCATTGCCCAGACCAGTGTTCCGGTTATCTGCGCAGCAGGGAATTCCGGAGTCAACACTGATGTAATTCCGCAGTACCCATCCGGATTTGACTCTCCCCAGATTATCTCAGTGGCTGCAAGTGATGCAAGTGATGGGATTCCGAACTACTCCAACTATGGAACTTCTTCGGTAGATGTTGCAGCTCCGGGAGACTGGATCCTTTCGACATATCCGACTTCACTCGGGTATGACTATATTAAGATGAAAGGAACCTCAATGGCAACTCCACAGGTCTCCGGACTTGCTGCTCTCATCCTCTCAGTCAACCCGGGTCTGTCTGCTGATCAGATCAAGCAACTGATTGTGAACAACGTTGATAACAAACCTGCGTTTACTGGAAAAATTGGATCCGGAGGCAGGATCGATGCAGAGAAGACTCTTACGGCTGCCAGAGGGGGAACAGTACCGACCCAGAGCCCGACCGAATCGCCGACACCGGTACCAACTCAGGTTCCATCGGTAAACCCTACTGAGGTACCAACCGAAGTTCCCTATGAAAGACCCACTCAGCTACCTACTCAGATTCCGACGATAAACCCGACCCAGCAGCCTACCCAGTCTCCTCCTGGAATCCTGGTGAAGCCGCTGCCTGGTATGTCGAGTCAGCCTCGTGATCTCAATAATGATGGGAAGTATGAGGATCTGAACGGGGATGGTATCTGTAATCAGGCCGATATCGAGCTCTATTTCAGACAAATCGAATGGATCGCCGGAAATGAACCGGTGGAAGGATTTGATTTATCAGGAAACGGGCGGATCGATTTTACTGATATCCGCCTCTTGTATCAGAGTCTCTGATCTCTTTACCATTTTCTTTACAATTATCTTTTAACTCGCGGATTTCGATTTTCTATCCCGAGATAAGCATCACCGCCCCTATTACAACCATCAGGACCGCAAAGAAATATCTGAGCGTTTTGGCACGACACCGGTGTGCGTATCTTACCCCTAGTACAGATAGGGGAATCGTGGTACCAACAAGGATGGCCCACTGCACAAGATCAATATATCCGATGCAGAATGGAGGAAGTCCGCTCACCCCGAATCCATGCCAGAGGTAGGTACCTACAGCTCCTGCTGACGAGAATATCAGGCAGGCAGAGGAGGTGCCTACTGCGTGATGCATCGGGTAATGGAGCAGTAGTATAAGGATCGGGATCAGAACCACTCCTCCTCCGATGCCTGCCAGGCTGGTGATGTTACCGATGCAGAATCCAATAAGCAGTAATGCAGCAAGAGACTGCCGCGGAGGACAAAGTGTACACTCCTTCACATCCCAGACCATCCTGATTCCCATCAGAGTTACCAGTACGGCAAAGCAGGTTTTGAGCACCTGTCCTGGCAGCCAGGCTGCGATAGTTCCCCCCGTTATCGCTCCGCAGACAGCGGCAATTCCCATCGGGATAGCAGTTTGCCAGTCAACGGATCCCCGGTGATGGTGACCCAGAGCCGAAGTAGTAACTGTGGGAAGAGTCACGGCAAGACCCGTTGCGAAAGCGACCCTGATTGCAAGGGTGCTATCAAGTCCATCGCCGGTGAGCAGCCAGTACTGCACCGGGACCATAATGAAGCATCCACCGACTCCGATCAGTCCGGATGCAAACCCGGCAAGCGATCCGGTGGTGATGAGCGAAAGCAGGTATAGTATCGTGTCCATCGTTGTCCTGAAGGTAATCTTTCAGATCTCCGGTTACCAACACAAATATCCTTTCTTTCTTCTTATTGATGTGGTTTTGATGCACCGCTGATATGATACCGGTGCTCATCCACTGAGTACTATATGTCCCGTTTTGCACTCCTTCTCATCGATATGCAGAATGACTTTGTCCTGGATGAAAAGCCGCTTCAGGTGAAAGGTGCCAGAATGGTAATCCCCCGGATCTGTGCTGTCCTTGAAAAGTTCAGGGCCCGTAGCCTTCCGGTGTTTCACGTGGTCCGGGTACATCGTCCTGATGGATCAGATGTGGAAATTATGAGGCAGGAACTCTTCAGAAAAAGTCCGTTTGCGGTAGAAGGAACGAGTGGCGCAGCGGTCATTGATGAACTTGCTCCCCTGCCTGGTGAATACCTGCTCCCGAAGATCAGGATGAGTGCCTTCATCGGAACCGGACTTGATCTGACCCTACGGACCCTGGGTGTAGATTCAGTGGTGGTTGCCGGTATCCAGACCCCAAACTGCATCAGGACCACGGTCTTTGATGCCATTGCCCACAACTATCATACCTGTCTGGTCACGGATGCAACTGCTGCCCAGACTGAGGAGATTCACCTGCAGAATGTCAGGGATATGGAGAATATCGGTGTCAGACTGATTGAGTCTGCTGCGATTGAGTCATTGTTCTGATGATGACTTCTGTCCGCACCTTGTTCAGACATCTCCGATAATCTCATGCACTTTTTTGAGAAATTCCTCTCCCAGAAAAGGTTTGATAATATAACCAAGTGCGCCTTCTCTGAGTGCCAGATCGATCATCCGGTAATCATCTGCTGCGGTACAGACCAGAACCCTGACTGCAGGATCAATTTTCTTCAGTTGCTGCAGCGTCTGGATCCCGTTAAGTCTGGGCATAATGAGATCAAGCACAACCAGGACCGGTCTGATCTCCTGGTACTTATGGACCGCATCAATCCCATCCGAGGCCTCAACCACCATACATCCAGCCTGATGTAAAAAAAGAGATTCGATATCACGGGCTAATTCGGCATCATCCACGATCATGATGCACCGGTTGAAACAGAATTGTTTAGTCATAAGTTATTGGTATCTGACGAGATATCCTGCCTGCACAAGTTGTGATTGGATCTGTTCTTCCTGTTGTGGTTCTGAACCTGTAATCTCGTGCATTACCCGTTCATAGATCATCTGTAATGCAGTGTCCTCGCTGTGGAGTGCAAGGGTTCCGGTTATGTATCCTTTAAATTCTCCCTCTTCAGAGAAGATGTCCATTACTCTGCACCGGTAATATTTACACTGGGCCGGACTGTCGGCATGGATAGTACATCCGATTCGGCCCTCTCCAAGCGGCCTGAGAAACCTGCATGCAGATGGGTTTTGCTGGGGAAAGGAGTGATCATCAAAAAATTTCCGTTTATCAGGATCCACCTCTGCAACAAAATCTGTACCGGTGCTGACACATGAACAGGAAAACCGGTATGTCCCCTCCTGACTTTCGATGACGATATAGTCACCCAGATACATGCAGCAGGTACCACACATCCTGCACTCGAACCCCATGTATATCAATTGGTGCTGCTGGTATTCATCTTCATGTTGTTGTTGCTATCAGGAGTGGTGCAACATAGGGTGATATTTGCACCACATTGCCTATCTTCATTACCTCTGCACCCCAATCACCTGAGTGGTCTCTATGCGTAGTGATGATGTCAAGGAAGGGTATGCCCGTGCACCCAACCGGTCACTGATCCGGTCTCTCGGGATCACTGAAGAGGAGATGAACCGGCCGTTCATCGGGATCGCAAATTCGTGGAATACCATCGTTCCCGGACATACGCATCTTCGCCAGCTGGCAGAGCGGGTCAGAGAAGGTGTCGCAGCAGGGGGAGGGACTCCGTTTGAGTTCAATACCATCGGTATCTGCGACGGGATTGCGATGGGCCATGAAGGTATGCGTTATTCTCTCCCTTCCCGGGAAAATATTGCGGATTCAGTGGAATTGATGATCAAGTCCCATCGGTTTGATGGTATTGTCTGCATCTGCACCTGTGACAAGATCGTGCCTGGTATGCTTATGGCAGCAGCCCGGTGCAATATTCCTGCGATCGTGCTTACCGGAGGAAATATGCTGCCTGGTCATCATCATGGCTGTGAGATCTCCCTGACTGATATCTTTGAAGGGGTTGGAAAGGTTGCAGCCGGGACCATGAGCGAGGATGAACTGAAGGAGATCGAGGCAGCGGCCATGCCTGGCTGTGGGAGTTGTCAGGGACTGTATACCGCGAATACTATGGCATGCATGACTGAAGCGATGGGGATGTCACTTCCCGGATGTGCTGCCGTACCCGCAGTTTTTGCCGAGAAACTCAGGCTTGCATACGCTACCGGTTTCAGATCCGTTCAACTCGTGAACCAACAGATCCTACCCCGTTCAATAATCACTCCGGTCAGCCTTCGCAATGCTATCCGGGTAGATATGGCCCTCGGGGGTTCGACCAACACCGTTCTGCACCTGATGGCAATCGCCCAGGAAGCAGGCGCTGCTTTCACACTTGATGAGTTCAATCGAATTGGAAGCGAAGTTCCTCATATCGCAGCCATGCAGCCTGGAGGACCGCATTCGATGTATGATCTCTTCAAGGCTGGTGGTATCCCTGCTGTCTTCAGACAACTTCGTGCCCATCTCGAACCATGTAGTACGGTATCAGGAAAATCTGTGAGTGAGATTGCAGAAACGGTAAGTTACCTTGATGAGTCTGTGATTCAACCGGTGGAAAGGCCGGTTCATGCGGCTGGTGGTCTGCGTATTCTGAAAGGATCCCTGGCTCCAGACGGGGCAGTGGTTAAGTGTGGAGCGGTTCGTGATGAGATGTGGCGGCATACCGGTCCTGCCCGGGTATTTGATGGAGAACAGGATGCGATGAAAGCGATCCTTGCCAGATCAATCCAGGAGGGTGAAGTCATCGTAATCAGAGGCGAAGGCCCGAAAGGTGGCCCGGGAATGCCGGAGATGCTCTCTCCAACCTCTGCCCTGATGGGGCTCGGGTATTCACAGGTCGTGCTGGTAACAGATGGCAGGTTCTCAGGAGGAACCAGAGGGCCGTGTATCGGTCATGTCGCTCCTGAAGCAGCAGCCGGTGGTCCGATTGGCCTCGTCATGGACGGAGATCAGATCAGGATTGATCTCCATGAACGGAAGATCGATCTTCTGGTACATGAAAGAGAACTGGAAGAACGCAGAAAATCCTGGAAACCGGTGACCCGGGAACTTGATGGAATCCTTGCCAGGTATGCTGCTGCAGTTGGTCAGGCAGATACCGGTGCTGTGATGCGGTAAGTGTCAACTTTTTGGGGAGAAAGCTCATCTCCTCCCCATCAGAAAGGATGACTCATGACTTTCAGATCTTTCGTAATTTTTTTAGCAGTTCTGATCATCCCAGGGCTGGTTTCAGCTACCTCGATGGTTATTCCTCTGGGTGGGGATGTCTTTCTCGGTGAAGAAGGGTTGGATGTGCGGGCAGCAGTGCCACCTCCTTATGATGCAATCGCGTTTTTTCCACCCGGTTCATCACCTGGCAGGGAGATGCCTCTTGATATCAGGAAGATAGAAACCACAAACTTTGCTGCAAGTCCCACCCTTTTCAGTGACCGGGTGGGATCCTGGTATCAATGGAACAGCAGACGGGCTGTCCCCGGGTCGATCGCATTCACCATAAGGGAACCCCGGGTGAGTATCAGAGTAATGCAGCGCTCAACGATGGAGGATATTTCGTCAGGTACCGTTCCCCGTGGCTCGGCACTTCTTCTTCAGCTGGATACAAACCTTGGTTCTGTTGCCCAGCGGCCAGGTTATAGTCCTGGTACTGATGGTCTGCTTGATCTCCTCATTACCACACCGGGTGGTGGAGTACTGACTGCTCTTGAGACCAATTCAGGAGGCAGTGTGTCACTTACCCGGATTACTCCGCAGGGTTCATTACAAACCTATCCTGCTTCCCAGACGGGGGGCTGGGATACCGGTGCAAGCAGCGGAGGTAACTATCTCTATGGTGCTGGTACGTATACTGTCCAGCCCCGGATTGCGTTCAACCGGGTTGATGAGAATCTCAAATCAGGCGGTACTATCTATTATCTCAGGGGAGCCTCGGTTACCCTGGGAACTGACCGTACAACCATAGATTCGCGTGATGAGCAGGTGATCAGGGGTCATTCATTCTCGGTAACCATCTCCGGGAGCCCTGGCGTTCCTGCCTATTTCTGGGTTGATGCAGGATCAAAGAGCGGGAATCCGGGTGATCAGCCACCGATGATCCTCTTTGCCCAGGAAGGAGTAACACAGGACCAGCCTGGCGGTCCGTATCAGATCGGTTCATACTGTCCATCTTCAGAGAGTGGCCGGAATATCAGGGATCTTGTTCCGAGGCAGCCATATGACGGGGTGAAATATTATGCGATGGTGGTTCCTGATCGCAATGGAAAACGGACTCTTGAGTTACGAACAACAGACCAGACCGATGACGGGCGATATATGCTGAAGATAGAAACACCGGCCGGGGGTTCGACCTATCATACTGATGAGATTCCGATAACGGTAATGAAAGGGTCTGTGAGTGTAGTGAGTGGAAAGAATTCGTATGCAATTGGAGAAGAGGTCCGGCTTTCTGGTCAGAACTCTGAGTCCTGCGATACCTACCTCTTCATCACCGGCCCGAATCTTCCATCTGGCGGTGGCAGACTTGACCGGCCACGGCAGGCTGTCAGGAATGGAGATCCTTCATCGTTCACTGTGGTATCAGGCGACTGTGAGACCTGGGACTACCGGCTTCATACCGGTGAACTCGGACTTGATGCAGGAACTTA
>NZ_JAJRBM010000027.1 GCF_028679455.1 Methanospirillum sp.
AACCCCTGTGCCAGTGCAGAAGCGAGTATCGGAGGAGGGGCACATCTCGACACTCTTGCGACCGTTGCGAGAATCCTGAAAAAGATGCATGAGGCAGGATACCAGGTACAGTATCCAGAATCCGGTGAGGAACTGATACGGACCGTGCTGGATAAAAAGGCAATGTCCGAGTTCCGATGGACAACCGTACAGGATATTGTCTTCAATGGTGGTGTTTTGATGTCCATGGAGATGGATACCTTTTCTGCATATTTCTCAAAACTGCCTCAAAAGGTACAGGAAAAAGTGACAGCAACCTGGGGAGAGGCTCCGGGGTTGAGTATGGTCCTGGATGGCAAGATCCTTATCACCGGTCTCTCTTTTGGAAATGCTACCGTTCATGTACAACCGAAACGGGGTTGTTACGGTTCACGGTGTGACGGCCAGGTCTGCAAGATCCTCCATGATCCCGAATGCCCGCCACCTCATCAGTATCTTGCCACATATTACTGGATTGAGAGAATCTTTAATGCCGATGTGATCGTCAACGTTGGAACCCATGGGAATCTGGAATTTCTTCCCGGAAAAGGGCTGGGACTCTCTGAAAACTGTTTCCCGGACGTAAGTATCGGAACAACGCCGCATCTTTACATCTATAATGCCGATAACCCGCCGGAAGGCACTATTGCAAAAAGGAGGGGATATGCCACTCTTGTCGATCACCTGCAGACGGTGATGACAGAAGGAGGTCTGTATGAAGGATTGGAAGAACTTGATCTGTTACTTGGTCAATACGAGACCTCAAAACTGGATCCGGCACGTTCTCATGTACTTCAGCATCTTATCAGGGATGCTGTCGCCCAGGTAAACCTCGATAAAGACATTCATCTAACCGGGGATATGACCCTGGAAGAGATTGTCCGCAGGTCTCACGAAGCCCTTTCAAAGATAAGAAACACCCAGATACCCTCCGGTATGCATATCTTTGGGGAACTTCCGGAGGGTGAGAAACGATGTGACTTCATCAATGCAATCATCAGATATGACAGTGGTGATCCATCCCCAAGGAGAACAGTAGCAAGGCTTCACGGGTATGATCTCACCGAATTGCTCCGAAACCAGGATGGTTATTCGGATGAACTCGGGTTATCAAATGGGGCAATTCTCGAACAACTTGAACAGAAGACCAAGAATTTCATCAGAGCGGTTATCGAAAACTCCCTCGGGTCGTATGATACCTGGTTCGGGTATCAGATACCAGCGGATGACGAGAGAGAACTGGATCTCATCAGGAACCGGATACTTGATATCAATGAGCGGATTAATGCGTCAAAGGAGATCGAATCGCTTTTCAATGGGTTTTCAGGGGGTCATATACCTGCAGGCCCATCGGGCCTAATATCACGTGGACATGAGGAAGTTCTGCCTACCGGACGAAACTTTTACTCACTGGATCCCTACCAGGTTCCGACAAAAGCAGCATGGCGGGTGGGGCAACGACTTGCAGAGTCGGTACTGAATAAATATCTCCGGGAAGAAGGCAAACTGCCAGAAAGTGTCGCATTTTACTGGATGGCGGGAGATATCATGTCTGCTGATGGGGAGATGTATGCGCAGCTCTTTGCCCTGATTGGGGTTGAACCAGTATGGGAATCGAATGGGCGGGTAAAAAAGTTTACCATAACTCCATTAGAGGTATTGGGAAGGCCACGTATTGATATTACCGTCAGGGCTTCAGGCCTTATCAGGGATAACTTCTCGAACTGCTATGAACTGGTAGACGAGGCTATCCAGGCAGTTGCCGCCCTTGATGAGCCCGATGATCTGAATTTTGTACGAAAGCATGCACGAGAGAGTATGGACCAGAACCAGAGTTCATGGCGGGATGCTACCTTACGGATCTTCTCTTCAAAACCTGGTACTTATCATAATGGAGTTGATCTTGCGGTATATGCAAGTGCCTGGAAGGATGAAGCAGATCTGGCCGAAATGTTCGTTGCCTGGAACGGATATGCACTTGCAAAGGAAAGTCCGGGAAGAGCAGCACATGAGCAGTTTGCTTCAAATTTATCCAAGGTTTCAGTTACATTCAACAAAGTTCAGTCGGACGAGTATGATCTTCTTGGATGTTGCTGCTATTTTGGTACCCACGGAGGAATCACGGCAGCAGCCAGGTATTACTCGGGAAAAGAGGTGAGACCATATTACGGAGATACTCGTGAACCCGAACAGATAGAGGTTCGTGATCTCTCAGATGAACTGAGGCGGGTTGTCAGGACAAAACTTCTTAATCCAAAGTGGATAGAGGGGATGAAAGAACACGGGTACAAAGGTGCAGGTGATATCATGAGAAGAGTTACCCATGTGTATGGATGGGAAGCTTCAACACAGGAGGTTGATGACTGGATATTTGATGATATTGCTAAAACCTTTGTCAACGACGACGAGATGAGGCAGTTCTTTGAAGAGAATAATCCCTATGCTCTTGAGGAGATTGCCAGGAGACTTCTCGAAGCTGAACAACGTGGGCTCTGGGAAGCTGATCCACAGGTTCTCGAGGAACTAAAGAGCAATTACCTGGAGATCGAGTCCTGGATGGAGGATAAGATTGGTGAAGGTGATTACCAGGGAGGAAGCGTAGATATCTATACTCGCGATGACATCGAGGCATGGGGCGATTCAGTTACAGATATCATGGCCAAGGTTCAGGAAAAATTCCCGGTCAGGTCAGATCGGCAGTGGCATTAGGTTATCTCATATGAGTCTCTATTACCAAATTCTTCTCTAAATAGTCCTTCCAAAACCACCTCTCTTCAGGTATTAAGTTGGATAATCGTACACTTTAATCACAAAATAAGTTGTAAAAATGTGTTAACTGCACACATAATATATACTTAAGGGTGAAAACCTCATGCTATGAAACGGTTCATATCTGATACATTACTCAAATGGAAAGACAGTAGGGATCGAAAACCGGTAATTATTGAAGGAATTCGCCAGTGCGGGAAAACCTGGGTTTTAAAGAATTTTGGTGAGGCTGAATTCAAAGATATCGCATATTTCAACTTCGAATATGATGACCGGCTGCAAAAGATATTTGAAGGCGATCTGAATGTTTCAAGAATTATCAAGGATCTTGGCATTATAAGGAATAAATCAATCCAGCCCGGAACAACCATCCTCATATTAGATGAAATTCAGATCTGCCCTCGTGCAATAACTTCTCTCAAATATTTCTGCGAAAATCTGTCAGAACTCCACGTTGCTGCCGCCGGTTCCTTGTTAGGAGTTGTTATGGCCCAGATGGGAAAAAATGTCTCATTTCCGGTTGGCAAAGTGCAGATGCTTAAGATGTATCCTCTTAATTTCCCGGAATTTCTCCTTGCAAAGGATGAAGAACTCCTTTATGAATACCTCAATAATTTGTCCCCGGATGAAGGGGTATCCACGGTATTTACCGGAAAAATGGAAGAAGCATATCGCGAATACCTGATCACAGGTGGTATGCCCGAGGTTGTTAGATCATGGATTAACGATCGTGATACAGGGATTGTAGAAATGATACAAACCGGGATTCTTGATAATTATGAAAAAGATTTTGTAAAATATGCGTCTGTATCTGAATTCCCTAAACTTTCCCTGATTTGGAGTTCAATCCCTGCACAACTTGCAAAGGATAATCAAAAATTTATATTCTCCCATGTAAAGCAGGGATTGCGTGCCCGTGATTTGGAAGACTCCCTGCTTTGGCTAATATCGGCAGGACTTATCTACAAGGTCGAAAAGATAGAACGGCCCTATATTCCGGTTACAACATATGGAGATAGTACATTCTTCAAGATCTATCTCTCTGATGTAGGACTTTTACGCAGGATGAGCAAATTTCCGGCAGATGTGGTTTTTGATACCACTTCGTTGACCGCAGACATGCGAGGGATTCTCACGGAAAATTTCGTGTTGACAGAATTGATTGCAAACAATTTCCAAAGACCCTTTTTCTGGAAATCCGGTGGGATCGCTGAGGTTGACTATATCATCCAGGAAGGGGTCGATGTCATTCCAATCGAGGTTAAATCAGCAAGAAGAACTCGTTCAAGAAGCCTTGCCGAGTACAGGAAAAAATACAGCCCACGTATTGCTATTCGGACCAGTCTCAGGGATATTGCCAAGTATTCGGATGAATACGGTGAGGTTCTGGAGATTCCGCTATACCTTATCTGGAGATTGAAGGCTTATCTTTGAGGATTATTCGATTCATGTTTCGTCTGTCCTTTCAGTCCTGAAGAACCGGACGAAGCATGCAATCTCCAGGTATTCTGCATTGAAAGAGCATCGGTGAGAAGATATCATGAATTTCAACGATTTACCCCGTGAAAAACCTCACTATCCTTACCCCATATATCGATTGCACCAAAGACCGTCATGCACGGATCATATATCCGCCCATATATTCTTTCAGGAATTATGTAACGAACCTCCTCTTCGCCGCTTTTCAGTAGTTTTTCAGGGAACACTCTGAAGGCTGGACTGATATTGTCAGGTACAAGGAAGTAAGCCCGTAGTTCCTCCTTCAGGCATTCCTGTAATGGATCGTAAACGGAGGCGGAGAGATAAATCGGGAATACGGGCTTGGCATGGACAGAACCGATCTCTTTATCCTCTGGCGTCTTCCAGGGGGTGGGTTTCAAGGTTTGTTATCGAATGTAAGGTCATGAGAAGGTCATGTGTAACTGTAATCGGCAAAGATATCATGAACAGATGGGGTAACTCCACTATTTTG
>NZ_JAJRBM010000271.1 GCF_028679455.1 Methanospirillum sp.
AGCAAAGTGTATACATATCAAGTGGGAGAGAAACGTGAATTGTCTGAAGTTCCAAAGAGAGTTCGCGAATTAGCGCGCAAATTACAGTATGGCATATTCCCTAATTGATGCCGAGTTCAGGCTCATCAGGCACCGATCAGGATCGGAGGTCTCATCTGATGAGGCATCCATCTCTGATACGTGCAGCCATCAAAATGCCTTTCTCTCCGGTCATATTCACAATGGATCAGGTAACCGTTGAAAAATCCCATATGACCATGAATGGTCGGATTCTGGTCATCGGGGAGGATACAATCCACAAACTGCAGGATGCATCTGCAACCGATCACCATGATCGATTCATCCTGGTTCAATCTGTGACAGAGGCTCTTGATCTGCTACAAAAAGGAGAGACAACAGGTTTAATCATCGGCAGAGAACACCAGAAACTCACCACAACAGAAATGAAATACCTGGCTCAAACAGAATCATCCTGGTTCCTGCTACTCTGGCCCCCTGATGTAATCCTGAATCTGTTCATCTGGCCGGATGAGTCCTCAAAAAATTCGAATAACCGTGAAGAACCTGGTGATCAGGAGCACCTTCGGGAACGGATTGCCACGCTCGAGGCAAGGAACACCACACTTGAAGCATCGGTACGAACTCTGATTACCGCATTAAGCCAGTGTGAAGCAAAATCGGATGTGTATACCGGAGATGAACATGCCTGGGATCTGATCATGGAGGGAATTCCTGTTGCGGATCAGGATTCTGAATTCCAGACAGACGAGGAACAGGAATCAGATGAAGATGATAAGACTGGAGAAGAGGAAGTGTAATTATCATTCCTGAAGATTCAATTCACAAGTTTTATCACAGTCTGATGGAAACACCAGATCAGGTTTGACAGCCAGGTTGGAGAAAGAATGCTGGAGAGATGGAAATTATCCAGTCTGCTCTCACTCTCTATTTTTTTCATTGTAGTATTCATCGTTACCGGGATGATATTGGTAAACTACCTGGTAACGGTTCAGCAGGTCAAAGATGATACACGGATACTGCAGGACCATACCGAACAGGTGATAAATACCTCGTTCCATCTGATTAATTACGGCCTTGAGATCTATGACAACACCTTCAACGACGAGATGATCGCCGGATTTGGATCAGTCATGGATGCATACAATCAGACTCACGGAGATATATCCCAACTGGACCTGCAGGCTCTCAGTCAGAGCAACGGCGGGATTGAGATCCATATTATCAATCGCTCAGCAGTCATGGTTCAAACATCGAACCAAGAGAGACCGTTGCTCGATTTTAACGCGATTTATCCTGATTTTGCAATTTTTTTACAGAATATCAGCAACACTAGCGGGTTTTATCCTGACCGGATCGTCGCGGAGTATTCCACAGGCAACCTGACCAAATTTGCATACATGCCTACCGCGGATCACAAGTATATCATCGAACTTGCCCTGGCCAGGATCGATTTTTCCAATGAACGGATTCGGCTGAATTACACCGGGATCATGGACCAGATTCCCAAGACCAATCCTGATATCGGCCATGTCCGATTGTTTCGAAAGAATTTTCGGCTCGTTAACAACTCCAGTTATAACGCAACCAGGCAGGAACGCGACATTATCAGCCAGATCTTACGCGACCGGACCAACCTTGAGTTTGAACACCCTGATCGGGGAGAAAAGGTCAGGTACCTCCTTGTTGATATGCGAGATGAGCGGTACGGTGCTGACATGAGTCTTGTCGCAGAGATCACATACCATGATAGGGTTCTTCAGGAGAGGATCCATTTCCTGCTCATCTATCACTTCATCCTTGCCGGAATTGCCATCATCGGGGGAGCATTGCTTTCCTTATTCATCTCCCGCAGGATCATGCACCCAATCGAAGAGTTGGTTGAGGATGTAGATCGGGTGGCTGACGGAGACCTGGATCATGTCATCAGAACCGGAGTAAGTGTTGAACTGCTCATTCTCCAAGAGAGTGTGATACGGCTGGTTTCGAATATCCATGATCTGGTTCAACATCTCAGGGAAGAGGAAACAAAATTACTGCAGAGTGAAGAGCGGTACCGGAACGTGGTTGAGACACAGAATGAACTGATCTGCAGATTCAGACCTGATGGGTGGTGCCTGTTTGTCAATGATGCATACTGTAGGTTCTTTCATAAAACACGGGAAAAACTGATTCAGACAAGATTTGATCCCAACCAGACCGGGGAGGAGCAAAAAACAAGGGAGGATTACTTCGCTTCACTGACACTGGAAGATCCAGTCAGTACAATTGAACAGCAGGTTCGTGGCCCTGACGGAACCATTAGATGGGTTCAGTGGAGCAACACGGTAATCCCTGGAGAAGATGGAAAGATCGCTGAGTATCAATCAGTGGGCAGGGAGATAACCGGGCGGAAACTGCTGGAAGCAGATCTCCAAGCATCAGAAACCCTGTACCGGTACACCATCAATGCCATGGTGGACGGTGTCCATGTGATCGACCACTCATACACCATTCTGCTGATCAATACTGGATTTGCAGCATGGACTACCCTTCCTCCTGCCAAGGAACTCGTTCAGCAGAACCTCTTTGAGGTATTCCCATTCCTAGACGAGAAAATCAGGCAAGAATATGAGCATGTTTTTGCAACCGGAAAGAGCATGATCACCGAGGAAGTATATGATCCCGGGAACGGTGGAGTGCACACGGAAACCCGTAAAATACCGATCCTGTTCAATGGCCGGGTCGAGAAGGTCGTCACCATCATCAGGGACATCTCAGACCGGATGCAGGCAGCAGCAATCCAGCAGGATATGAACCAGCGGCTAGAAGAAGAAGTAAAAACCAGGACGCAGGAACTGGAGGCAATCGTTCAGGAACTCGACTCTTTCACTTACACCGTCTCCCATGATCTTCGCGGCCCGCTCAGGGCTATCGACGGGTTTTCGCACATCCTCACACTAAAAGCTGAGCCTGAACAGGGTTCAGATCTCGCCTACTATCTCAGTAAGATTCATGAAAACATCAGACTCATGGATGATCTAATCGAGGATCTCCTCAGTTTTACCCGAATGTCGCGTAAACAGATCGAACGGTCAGTTATCGATATGGAGAGGCTTGCAACTGATGTGGTCGGTGAACAGGTAAGCTCGTATCCGGCAGCACAATATGATATCACCATCGACACACTGCCGGCAGCATCTGCAGATGCAATCATGATCAGGCAGGTAATGGTGCATCTGATATCGAACGCAATGAAGTTCTCACATCAGCAACATCACCCACAGATCAGGATCGGATCCATACAAAATGAGGGAACTATTGAGTACTACGTACAGGACAATGGGATAGGTTTTGATATGCAGTACGCAGATAAGATATTTGACGTGTTCCAGCGACTGCATCCGGCAGGTGAATACGAAGGAACCGGTGTAGGCCTTGCAATTGTAAACCGGATAATAATCAGGCATGGAGGCCGCATCAGAGTGATTGCAAAGGAGGGGGGCGGGGCCACCTTTTTCTTCTCAGTAGGAGTTGGACATGGCACATAGTGACGCGGGACTTGAACTGATACTCATTGAAGATAGTCAGAACGATATCGAACTCTTCCTCAATGTGGTGGATTGGATCGATATGGGTGACCAAGTGCGGATCTTTCCTGACGGAAGGGAAGCACTTGAATACCTTCAGGGGACTGGAAAATATGAGCATAAAGCGCCTGATTATCCGATAGTGATATTTCTTGACCTGAAAATGCCTCTACTTGACGGGATAGAAATTCTGAAAGTACTTAAGGGGAACCCGCGCACGGTTACCCACCCGGTAATTGTCTTCACCTCATCGAATCAGGATATCGATGTGATCAAGAGTTATGAACTCGGTGCAAACAGTTACGTAGTAAAACCAGTTCAGTTTGAAAAGTTCGCAGAAACGATCAGGGAGCTGATTAATTACTGGCGCAATATGAACCGGCCGATGATAACCCGCAAAGACTGATCCGCTTTTTTTCTAATCCGATCCAAGGTGATGAACTCAGGTTGATTACAGCCCGCTGTACCGACGTCCAATTTTCAGATAATACGACTGATGATACTCTTCTGCAGGCCAGAACTCAGCGGACGGGACAACTGCGGTGACAACCGGTGATGAGTACTTTCCCGATGCATCTATTCTCTCGATCATCCGGATGGCTTGTTCGCGTTCTGCTTCGCTCTCATAGAAAATGACTGACCGGTACTGGGTTCCCTCGTCCGGTCCCTGCCGGTTCAGTTCAGTCGGGTTGTGAAATTGAAAAAAGACCTCAAGCAGTTGTCGGTACGATACCTGGTCAGGATCATATTCGAGCTGTACCGCCTCGGCATGCCCGGTTTTATCAGAGCAGACATCCTGATAGGTCGGGTCAGGCATCGAGCCACCGGTATAGCCTACCCGGGTTGCCAGAACGCCAGGTACCTGCTGGAATGCTGCCTCAACACCCCAGAAACACCCGGCTGCAAAGGTTGCAATCGCCATGGAGTACCTTTCGATCCCCGGCTATTTCTGACTCACGGTAAGACAAACCTATAAGCATCAGAAGAAACCTGATCGCATCATGCGAACAGGGATAACTGCACTGTTATGTATCATCATCGCCCTGGCCATGACGGTTCAGGCTGATATCAGGACGGTTCCACCAGCTGGAACGGTCTTTATCGGGGAAGAACATCTTGACATTAGCGGGTCAGGCCTCAGTCCCGGCAGTCAGATTGCCTGGTGGGCTCCCGGAACCTCGCTCGTGGAGACCCCGGCTGACACCGTGACGGTCACCAATCCCTCCAGTTTTTCAGCACTCAGTTCTTCGTTCGCTGGAAAAGAGGGGATTTGGTATTCCCTCGGGGAGAAAACACCGATATTCAAGATAAAAAGCCCGAGACTAAGACTGAAGATCTCTGATACGACCTCTGACTTTGATGCCACCGGCAAGTGGCTGCCACGCGGTCATCTGGCCTCGTTCCAGATCGAGAGCAACCTTTACGAACTCAGATCCCGTACCGGAGTGACCGGTGCACCGGTGGATATCATCATCAAAACCCCTGAAGGAGGTGAGTATTCGGCAGTATCAGGACCCTCAGGATCCTTCAGCCTCACCGGGATTCCCGTCAGTTCAGCATCGTATGACACCGGACCGGTCTGGAACACCGGTAATACTGATTCAGGTACCTATACCATTCGGGCAGAATGCACGGCTAATGAAATGAAATCAAATAGTGTTGACCCGGGGACCGGGGTTTCAGTTCCGATCACGGTACTAATTCAGGATATCAACCCGCTTTCAGAGGGAGGAAGGCAGGTTGAGATACAGGCAGGTCAAAACTTCAAGACAGATACGCAGGGAATCACGGACCTGCAGACCGGGCAGAAGATACCGGGTCCGACAATGACATCAGGGAAGATCACTCCGGTCAGTACACCCACTGATGGTACGGTCAGGACCGTGATAACCCTGGCACCAACCACGGTTTCATCACCGGAAATTACCGTAACCCAGTCACCAGCCCGGACACCGCTTGCGCAGGTATCATCAGAGACTCCGACAACACTGGTTACTCTGGCAAAAACTCCTACGACATCAGCAGTACCATCAAATACAACATCTGCACCCTCTCCCACTTCGACTGTTGCCTCGCTTCCGACACTCCAGGTAATCATCGCAGTACTGGCTGGAGTCTGTCTTGCGGGACGGCCATAGGTATAGAAGAACAGAAGGAGACCTCAATCTATTTTTGGGTGTAGGGAGAGTATATCTCATGAATCTTGGGGCAACACTCATCAAATCGCGGAGAAGTGTCCGCAGTTTCACTCATGCACCAGTTGATAATGAGATCATCCATGAAACCCTTGAATGTGCACGGCTTGCACCAACCGCGATGAACCTCCAGCCCTGGCTCTTTGGAGCAGTCACGGACAAAGCACTCATGAAGCAGATCTCGGATATGACCGATCACGGACGGTTCATCGAGGGTGCAGCAGTATGTTTTGCGGTCTTTGGTGAGAAAGAAGCAAAGTATTACCTTGAGGACTGCTGTGCTGCAACCGAGAATATGATCATCTGTCTGCAGGGATACGGGCTTGGAACCTGTTGGGTTGCAGGAGACAAAAAAGACTACGCAGAACCGGTACGAAAACTTCTGAACGTCCCTGAAAAATATACCCTGGTCTCTCTGATCGCATGTGGATTTCCTAAAGAGATCTCTATGCCGAAGAAGAAGCACCTGGATGTTGTCTCCTTCACCGATACCTGGAAGGAAGAGACCTCATAATCAGAAAAACTTTTTGTTAGATCTTCTGGAAGAGTTTCACCACATCAGTGAAATCAATCTTCCCGTTTCCAGAAATATCAAACGCACTTACAGGTTCATTTGTCTTGATCCAGTCCAGGTTCTTGAAATAAAGGGATACATCTGCAAAATCGCGTCTTCCGTTTCCATTCAGGTCTTCGTATACGCCGTCACTATTCAGATCTTTCGGGGAGGCTGACAGACCTGGCAGGGTCAGAACAGAACTTCCACTAATCGCAGCTAGCGTTTTTCCGGCATCAATCCTTCCACCTGATACGGTCTTGCCTGAGAACGCAGAGACCTTGTCTGCATTATTCAGGATCAGTTGCTTCAGTTCGGCAGGGGGAAGGTCTGACTGTTTCGAGAGGAGCAGTGCAGCAAGCCCTGCAACATGCGGGGTTGCCATCGAGGTTCCCTTCATGCTCATGTACTGGTTTCCGAGCCCGGTTGGGTAGGTTGAGATAATCCCGTCCCCTGGTGCAGCCACATCCACCGATTTTGATCCATAATTGGAGTAGGATGGAATCCCATCCTTGGCAGTACTGGCTGCCACTGAGATGATCTGCGGGTAGTCAAATCCTGACGGATACTGGGGGATAACGTCGGTATTGATCCCTGAGTTCCCGGCTGCACAGGCAAACAGCGTGTTGGTTCCGGATACTGCATCGGCAAGTGCCTGACTCTTGGCTGTGCCACCCCAGGAACAACTGATCACGTCTGCCCCCATCGTCCTGGCATACGCGATCGATTTCAATATACTGGCCATATCCCCATTTCCATCTTTTCCAAGGACCTTCAGCGGCATGATCTTCACATGCTGGTCCACACCGGTTATCCCAACTCCGTTGTTTCCTACCGCCCCTATGACCCCAGCACAGTGGGTTCCATGCCCGTTGTCATCCATCGGGTCGTTGTCATTGTTGATGAAGTCCCAGCCATGGATATCATCGATATACCCGTTCCCATCATCATCAACACCGTTTCCTGCAATCTCTCCAGGGTTAGTCCAGATATTGGCTGCCAGATCAGGGTGGGTATAGTCAACTCCTGAATCAATGACCGCAACCACGACCGATGATGAACCGGTGGTTGCCGACCATGCTGACAGGGCTCCGATATCTGCCCCTGATGTCCCGCTGTTCTGGCCGGCGTTGGCAAGTGCCCACTGTTCAGAGAAACGAGGATCATTCGGGGAGCCTGATACGGACTCTGCGCTGACCGGCTCATCGCCGGGAGCCTCAGGTTCATCGGGAAGCGAGAGCTGGATGATATAATTCGGCTCTGCGTATGCCACGTATGAGGACTTGTTCAACTCCTCAATGGCCTTCTCCACCGAGAGCGAGGAATCCATATCGATCATCTGCATCCCTTTCAGCCCCTCGGCTGAGAAGTCGTCAGTAACCTCTGCACCAATTGCCAGATTTGTAGACTCGATACTCATCGCCGAGAAGTCACTGTAAGTGGTTTTATATTTGACAATGACCTCACCCGGAACATACGGTGCATCAATGGTCGTCTGGTTTGCATCTTCCGATGCATTGGAACCTGAAGAACT
>NZ_JAJRBM010000272.1 GCF_028679455.1 Methanospirillum sp.
ATACTCTGTTCAGGCAGAGACAGGGTTTACTCTTATACCGATACCTCTGATGATTGAGATTAGCCGTGTTAATTCATAATTGGTAAATAGAGAGAGGATAAGAACTGCCATACAGAAACACGTAAGGTACGATTCATGACCAGCCAACTCTATGCAAAGATATTGATCGCAACAGATGGATCCGACCGGAATAAAACCGCAATCGAAGAAGGCCTTCGAATCGCCCGAATGTGTGGATCGATAATATTCGCAGTTCATGTGATGGATACCCGCAGGTTTGATGCCTCTCCTACTGATGCGATAATGGCTGATCCAAGGCCGGTAATGCAGAAGCAGGCAGAAGATGCATTAGCGATAGTCAGCACCGCTGCCCAGGGAATCACCGTAGAAACAGCAGTTCTTGAGGGAAAACCCGATGTTGAGATTGTCAGATATGCCGAAGAAAATGGGGTTGATCTAATCGTTATCGGGACACATGCAAAACGAGGTTTTGAACGATTGCTCCTTGGCAGCGTTGCAGAACAGGTTCTCCGATCAACATCATGTAAGGTTCTTGTCGTGAAATGATCATGCTTTATGACTTTCCCCGGTGACTGTGGATTCATTAGGAGAATCTGATAACCGATCATCGGTTTTTATCTCCCTGATCATGTCTTTCTCCTGACAATTATTATCAGAACCTTATTCTGGCTCTCATGAACCTGAGTGATACTGAATATCAGTCAAGGTGGGTTGTTCACCGCTTATGGCCTGTTACCCGGTTCTTTTCACCGCTACGGTTACGATAAATGTCCTGTTCTTATATACGATATCAACATCTGAAAAACCGGCATCAGAAAGCCATGCAAGTTGGAGCGAGAGTTTTTTATTCTTATCCAACTGGTCTCTTCGGGTCAGGATCTTCTCACGCTCCTGTTCGCCCAAACGCCCTGCCCTGAGAAATTCATTCCAATATGTCAGATATCGTTCACGAAAGTACCGAGTCTCGCCATCGGCCTGATCTGCATTAACAAACATTCCTCCTGGTGTCAATGAGTGAAATATTTTCGAGAATAACTGACGTTTCTGATCAGGACCAAGATGGTGGATGGAAAGAGCCGAACAGACAATATCATACGGTCCGTCTGGGAGAGGTCCGGTATAATCGCTAACCACATAAGTGATATTATTTCTATCAGTAAATCTCTGCCTGGCAACATTCAGCATCTGTTCAGAAAAATCCATCAGTGTAATGGCGCCATCTGGATATTTTTGCAACAGGAATGCACTCAGGAGGCCTGTTCCGGCGCCTATATCAAGGATCTTTGGCGGAAGGCGGGGAGAATCGGCAGCCCAGACTGCGGTGTAATAGAACTGCTGCATATCAGGGATCACATACTCCCGTTGTCTGTCATATTCCTGTGCAAACGCATCAAATGCTTTCCGTACATGTTCCATTCTCTTTTTGACTCCCAAGGTTGTGACTGTTCAAATCCTGTTATATGTATTAAGTCCGGATAAAAATCCTCTTTGGTTTTTTACCTGCGATTATACGGTGGCTCGATATCGGGCAATCATATCTGAATTGGTTGGAGTATGTGTTCAGGTACTACTCAGGTTCACCTTCCTCCTATACTATGACTGCTGGAAATTCGGGCTTTTTCATACTATCCCGATTTGGTATAAAGTAGATCATTTTTCAGATACATGTCTTTAAAAATGAGTTTCCTGGTTTATCATGCTTAAGATCATGAATTTTAATTATCTAACAAAAAGAAGATGTTATTAATCATAAGATTCTATCTAGTTGATAGAATGCGGTGCATAATACATGCCTAAAAAAGTATTTTTCTGTATTGGGACTCATGACATGAGTGATCTCAGGATCAATGTAGTGCGATCGCACAAACTTACCCATGATAATCATGGAGGGTACTTCTCCCCTTTTATTTGGGAATCTGCAGCAAAGGCGGGGGATGATGGGATAAAAAAGATGATCGATGCCCAGATACAGGATTCATCTGCTTCTGTGGTCCTGATTGGTACCAATACCTACGACCAACGGTGGGTGAAGTATGAAATATTCAGGAGTATGAGGAAGGGAAACAAATTACTGGGAATTCATATTAATGGCATTGAAGGACGGGACGGACGAGGAAAATCACTAGGTCCGAATCCCTTTAGTTATCTTGGTTTTATGTATAGTGCAGATGGTACTGAAATAATCCCTCATGAATATCGGGATGAGATATGGGTACCGTTTTCGGATATGCCTCCTTATAAAATAAAAGAAGTTCCCGAACAGCACCGCAATAAGATTATAACCCTTACCAAGATTGCGAAAACATACAACTGGGTTGTCGACAAAGGGGCACTGAACTTTCCGCAATGGATCTCATAATCGCAAGTTAGTGATCAATTGCCGGCTCACAATCGGGATGCTATGAGTATACATTTGCAGAGCTGATCTGAATTTCAAAAATGAAATCTCAATGGGTAGGTACATAATTTGAACCTGAAGACTTTCCTCGTCTGGAAAAACAGCAGATTTCTCTTAATTATGGGTCAAACCGCTATCATTAATACTTTACATCACCAGTAAAGAATATGGAACGTTTACTAAGGGTAGTACTTGTGATGTCTCTTTGCCTGTTTGTCATCCCGTTCGCACTTGCAGAAACTGCTGCAAATGCCACGGGCTCGTCAGTCAGTGATGTCACGAAAATGACCCCCTCATTTGAAACAATTCCCGCGGTCTCAGTAGCAATCACTCCAGCCGCTGCTAATGTATCCTTTGCAGCAATTCCAAAGGCAGATGTAGCAATCACTCCGGTCGCTGCTAATGTATCCTTTGCAGCAATTTCAACTGCTGGTGTCAATGTCACTCCGGCTGCACCCAAGGTAACTGCAGCTCCGACCACGGCAGTCAATGTCACTCCGGTTGAAGCAAAAATAACTGCAGTTCCAACTAAGGCAGTTAATGCCACCCCAGTTGAAGCAAAAGTAACTGCAACTCCAACCAAGGCTGTCAATGCTACTCCGGTAGAAGCAAAAGAGACTGTTATCACCAATACAACAGAGTCTGTCAACTCTTCAGCAGTAAAGCAGTAAGATATTTCTTCTTTTTTTTCTTTTCTGATAGGTTACTGGGTATCTCTGGATTTTATTGAGATCTCATACATTCAGTAAACTCCGGAACCATATGCAAATGAATATGCACCTTTTCGGTTTGATATACTAGATGAGGTACTGCTATCAGTACCTGAATCAATCAATTGATGGTGATCTGTGATAATGCAAAAAAACCTAAGCATTCTTGAACTGACAATTCTCATCGGATCCTTAACATTATTGGTAATGTCGTGCGGAGTGTCTGCAGAGGATCTATCCACCTCAAACCAGAGTACAATCCTTGTATCATCTACGGGTTCTGCGTCTGATGGATCAGTCATAATTCTCCCTTCTCCTGATCATTCGGTCTCTGTAACCCTTGATGCAACTTTAGCTGATCGCCGTTCTGTAAGAGATTATCAGGATACTCCGATAACAAAGCAGGAACTCTCAAACCTTCTCTGGGCTGCCCAGGGTATCACCGATAGCCAGAAAGGGAAGCGTACTGCTCCATCGGGACAGATGATTTATCCAATAACCCTGCATGTAATACTATCCAGAGGTGTCGATATACTTCCCGGGGTATATGCATACCATGCTTCAGAGCATCAGCTGATCAAAGAGATGGATGAAACAGGAAAACAGGGAGTTATTGATATACTGGCACAGAAGAGTGTGAAATCTGCACCCGCCTGTGTGGTATTGAGTGGGAATTACACCCCGTATCAGAAATTTGGAACCGATATGGCAAACCAGAGTATGTACCTGGAAGGTGGCCATATCGCACAAAATTTCCTGTTGGAACTGAATGCTCTCAAGCTTGCAGGGGTTCCCTTCTCAGGATTTAATTCCGAAGATGTAGGGAAAGCACTACGTCTTGATTCTGATCACCCGGTTATCTATGCAATAGCCTTTGGAACCGCGGTATAAATCCCCAGTAATTTTTTATTTCGTTTTTCCGGTTCTACTGTGCAGATTTTTTGGATACTGCATACGAAATGTTGAATCACAATTCGCATGTGATACCCGCGCTTTGGGTAGAAAACGGTAACAGTTTGAGATCAGATCCGGTTATGTCAGTCTTTTTCGTGTCTTGCCATTTGGAAGAAATATCAACGAGCTACACTCGGTATCATGCATAGTTCTGTTGAAACCGGGATATGCTGGCTGATCGTTACTGAAATGGATCCTCCCTATCAGGATCTGAAGATGAACTCCGGATAATTCCGATACTTTTATATCTGGTTGTAGATTGGTTATCCGATATAATAATAAATCCATAATAATTATGGATATATCAGGGGGTATGGATGGATCAGAATGTCAGTTTGCAATTTTCAGAGAATGATCTGGAAATTTCGAGAATTTTGACCGATGTGGGGTTAAAAAATAATGAGGCACGGGTTCTGGTTGTCATGTTTAAGGGGTATGATCTCACCTCACGTGAGATCG
>NZ_JAJRBM010000273.1 GCF_028679455.1 Methanospirillum sp.
ATCATAATGGGGAGGGATCGTGTATCCGGCATGAATCCCTGAGTCCAGCCTGATACCCGGACCACCGGGAGAACGGTACCTGATGATCTTCCCGGGATCAGCAGCAAAATTATTCAGCGGATCCTCAGCGTTCACCCGGCACTCTATAGCGTGACCTCTGATGGTGATATCTTCCTGGGCATATTCAAGGGGATACCCGGCAGCGACTACTATCTGTTGGTGCACCAGGTCAATGCCGGTCACCAGTTCGGTGATGGTATGCTCAACCTGCAGCCGGGTGTTCATCTCCATGAAATAGTGGTTACCGTTGTCATACAGAAACTCAACCGTGCCCGCATTTACATAATCAACTGCTTCTGCTACTTTCAGGGCAGATTCAGTCATTCGATCCCGGAGTTCGGGGGTCATCACCGGACAGGGGGATTCTTCGATCAGTTTCTGGTGCCTGCGCTGGATCGAGCATTCACGCTCGAACATATGAACGCGGTTGCCATGCTCGTCGCAAAATACCTGTACCTCGACATGCCTTGGTTTTTGCAGATACTTCTCGATAAAGACAGTCCGGTCACCAAATGCAGATTCTGCAATCCGCATCGCACCTGCGATCGCGTCCTCGATCTCGGAGGGATCATTTACAATCTGCATCCCAATTCCCCCACCTCCGGCACTCGCCTTCACAATCACCGGGTACCCAATGGCATCGGCTACCCTGGCTGCCTGGTCAAGATCATCGATCCCACCGTCTGTTCCGGGAAGAACCGGAACTCCGGCATCCTTCATCGTCTGCTTGGATCTGATCTTTGACCCCATCGCAGCGATGGTCTTCTTCTTCGGACCGATGAACGTGATCCCTTCTTCCTCACAGAGTCCGGAGAAAGTAGCGTTCTCGGCGAGGAATCCATACCCTGGATGAATCGCCTCTGCACCTGCAGTCTTTGCCACCGAGATGATCCGTTCCATATTCAGGTAGGACTTGGATGGTGGTGCCGGCCCAACCGGGAAGGCTTCGTCTGCGTAATGTACAAAGAGTGAATTCTTATCTGCTTCTGAATAAACAGCGACCGTATCGATACCTAGTTCACGACATGCACGCATGACCCGGATCGCGATCTCTCCCCGGTTAGCAATGAGTACTTTGTCAAAGTACTTCATTCGATCACCATGAGCACATCGCCGCTCAGGACCGTATCACCAGTATCAACGAAGATATCTGAGACCACACCATCGCGGGGACTGGTGATCGGGTTCTCCATCTTCATGGCTTCGAGCACAAGCAGGGTCTGACCAGCCTTGACTTCATCGCCGCGGCCAACTTTCATCTCAAGTACCATACCCTGCATGTTGCTCTTGACCCCGCCTGCCATATCCTGCTTTGGAGGGCCTGATGCCTTTGGCTTATCCTGCACAGACTGATCGCCGATTGCAAGAATCCGGACTGTGAAGGTCTCCCCATCTACCTCAACCTGCATGGAATCTGGCATCTGAAAGCCAGAACTCTTCTTTGATGAAACGGTTGGGATCACTTCAGCCTGTCGTTCACCCTTCAGAAACGAAGGAGCGATCGCCGGGTACAGGATGTAAGTCAGGACATCCTCTTCCTTTCTGACCAGCCCTGCATCTTCAGCCTCCATCTTCATCTTTTCATACATTGGTTCCAGCAGATCAGCAGGGCGTTCGGTGATAACCTCCTCATACCCAATGATCAAATGTTTGATCTCATCGGAGATGGCTCCGGGGGAGCGGCCGTAAAGACCTTTTACATAATCACGAACCTCCTTGGTCACGTTTTTGTAACGCTCTCCACCGATGAGGACATTAAAGACCGCCTGGCTCCCGACAATCTGGGAGGTAGGAGTCACCAACGGGGGATACCCAAGATCACGCCTTACCAGAGGCACTTCCTGGAATACCTGTTCGAGTTTATCGAGGGCATCCTGTTCCTGGAGCTGAGAAACCAGGTTGGTTATCATTCCGCCCGGAAGCTGATAGATCAGAACATCACTGTCCACCCGTTCGGCAACCGGGGTGAACAGGGCATCGTATTTTTTCCTGATCTTCACACATTCGTTTCTGGCCTCACGCAGGACGAGCAGATCGATGCCGGTATCACGGGGAGTTCCTTTCACAGACGCTACGGTACTCTCGGTTGGAGGCTGGCTGGTACCGAGTGCGAACGGGGACATCGCAGTATCAAGAATATCTACCCCTGCCTCGATTGCGGCCTGGTAAGACATGGAGGCGATCCCACTTGTTGAGTGTGAGTGCAGATCAACCAGCACGTCCATCTCATCCTTGATACCGGTGATGAGTTCCCGTGTCTCTTCTGGCATGGCAAGGCCTGCCATGTCTTTGATGCAGATAGAGTCACAGTCGTGGGAATAGAGATCACGGGCCATCTCAATAAATCCCTTCACCGAATGGACCGGGCTGGTCGTATAAGATATGGTGGCCTGCAGATGGGCTCCGGTCTCTTTCACCCGGGTCATTGAGCGCTCCATATTCCTGATATCATTGAGTGCGTCAAAGACCCTGAAAATGTCCACGCCGTTTTTATATGAGAGATCGATAAACCGATCAACCACATCATCGGAGTAGTGCCGGTACCCGACAAGATTCTGGCCCCGGAGGAGCATCTGGATGGGGGTGTGAGTTAATGCATTCTTCAGAGTGGTAAGACGGTGCCATGGGTCTTCATTCAGGAACCTGATGCAACTGTCAAAAGTTGCACCTCCCCAGGCCTCGACTGAGAAGAATCCGGCTTTGTCTATTGCCCGTGCGAGCGGGAGCATATCCTCGGTCCTCATCCTGGTTGCGATGAGGGACTGATGGGCATCCCTGAGTGTGGTATCAGTGATCTGAAGCTTCGTATTCCGGGCTGGACTCATATTGCCACCTCTGAATCGGCAGTAAACGATTCAAACAGAAAAGGTTCAACCGGAGAACTTAAAAAAGTCTTAGACAATCACGGACACTGCAAAAATTGCCGCGCAAAACACTCCGGCTGCAATATCAGCATAGGAGGTCACAAAAGACGGGCACAGGCTCCCCCCTCCCCGAAATCCGCGTATCGCAAGTATCACTGCCCGCTCACGTGCCTGTCTGAACTGCCGTACCAGCATACTGGTAATTACCGGAGGTAGATTGGATGCAGAGAGGTGTTGCCCTTTCTGCTGGAGCGCGATCCGGGTGCGTCTGAATTCATCAGACAAGATCTCAAGCGATGAAAGGCTCATCTCCCCCACGAGTCCGAGATCAAAACCCCACTTTCTGCCAAATAACCATACTGAAACATCAAGGAGTTCCCCGGGGTACCGTTCACCATATGCCCAGGAGGCTATCACAAGTAGAACTGATATCCTGACCAGATACGAAACCCCGTCACCCCCGGAGAGAGCAGTGGCAGATGCGGCAATGACGGGACGTAAAAAAGCCACGGCAGCGGTGCGAAAACTACCAAAGGAAGTTCGCCGGTTTGTACATACCAGCCACCAGAACAGGGTGAGCAGTGCTCCGGCAAGCGAGAAGAACGAGGCGATCGAGAGGAGGAGTACTGCTCCAAGCCTTACTCGTGGATCCTGCATACTGCCTCCACAAGGTCATGCCAGGAAAGACCTGACAACTCATGATCATGATTGAGTATATACCTGATCAAAGGTGGAGCCGAAGTCCATGTTGTAAGTGCCTGTGAAACATGACCGATAGAGGTGAGCACCCCGTCCTGCATCTCCCAGATCTGATCAATCGAAGGGAGAGTCGTGACATCATGGCTGATGATGATGATGATCCCTTCCCGGTGTTCATCAAGGTGAGTTGAGATCCAGTACCGTGCCTCTTCATCAAGACCTGCGAATGGTTCATCAAGAACCATCAGATCGTATCTGCCTGTGATCAGGCAGGCCAGGTGAAGCCGTTTGAGTTCACCCCGCGAGAGGGTGAGTAGATCGTCACCGCCCCGCCCGATAAGTCCGGCAGTCTCAAGGATTGGTTCCGGATCCCTGCCCCAACTCAGGATCTCGTCCTTGAGATTGGTTGTGGTAAGATGATACTCTGGAAACTGCATGGAAAGAACTGAAGAGGAGATCCCATCATACCTGACCGTTCCGGATACCGGACTGAGCGCCCTGCCAACGATCTCTCCCAGTGTCGACTTGCCTGATCCGACCCTGCCAGTGATGAGATGAACTCCGGGAGTGAAGGTTCCCTGTGCATGGAGAGTAAAATCACTCCGGCTGAAGGTGATCTGATCAAGGATCAGTTGCATAAACAGCCCTCCAGAGTTCGGGGTTGCGAAGCAATCTCAGAGGAGTGAGATGATCACGAGTCCGGGACAAGGTCTCCTGATAGATCTCATCAGGGGTTCCTTCACGTAACACCCGACCATCCTGCAATACAATCACCCGGTCAGCACGTGCAACCCGGTCAGGCCGATGTGTTGCAAAGAGCAGGTAGGGCACTGCTGCGGATCTGATGATCGAATCTACTGTGTTTAAGGTTGTGGCATCAAGGTGGGAGTCGGTCTCATCAAGGATCAACACTTCAGGTCTGTTGATCAGTGCCGCAGCAAGGGCAGCAAGTACTTTCTGTCCACCCGACAACCGGCGGATAGGATGATCTAACTGATCAGTGAGGCCGATGAGCCCGGCTATCCCATGAACCAAAGCATCGATCTCCTCGCAGGGCTGCTGAACGAATCTGAGCGGTGATGCAATCTCATCGAACACCCTGGTGAAGATCATATTACAGTCAGGAAATTCACCAACCCAGCCGACAGTCACTTGTCTGGGATCCACTCCGTCGATACTGATGGATCCAGGAGGAGTGATGATACCGGCAATCATCTCAAGAAGGGTGGTCTTCCCTGAACCATTCGGACCTGTGATTGCCACCATGCCAGGACTAATGGTGAGATCAGGGATGGAGAGAAACCCATGCCTGACCGAATTGATCTGAATCATTGGCGAAAAGGCAGTTCCAGAATGTGTTCAAGTCGTGAAGCAATCAGGAACACTGCCACTCCCTTGACCAGATCACCTGGAAGAAACGGAACCATTCCGGATATTACCGCAGCATAAGCCGACATGCCAGTTGATATGATGAGCCAGGAGATGCCACCGAGATAGATTAGGAGCGTTGCAAGAGTGAGCCCCGCGATCCGAATCCCACGCTTTTTATGCTCGTAGGCAATCCCGGCGACAAGGACTGCCGGAATGAAACCAAAAAGGTATCCCCCGGTTGGCCCGAAGATGACTCCGAGACCTGACATCCCGTTGTGAAAGATCGGCAGTCCGAGCGTTCCGAGAAGGAGATAGAGCAGGATCGGAATGATCGCATGCCGTTTCATCACGGCAGCAGCCAGAAGAACCGCAAGGGTCTGCAGGGTGACGGGAACTGGGAAGAGCGGGATCGGAATTGGTATTGAGATCCAGGAGAATCCTGCAATCAACGCAATAAAAAGAGAACTATTGGTAAGGATTGTTGCCCGGTTCAGGTTGCCAAACATTATCAGATATGTACGCAGTCACCTGCAATGACCTTCTCTATCTTTCCGTTGTCTTTCCTGACTACGAGAGCACCATTCGGATCAATGTCCACAGCCTCACCTTCAAAACTGTTTCGCAGCGTGTTGATCCTGACTCTGCGCCCAATCGTTGATGAAAAGTTCTTCCACTCCCTTATGACCGCATCGTACTCCCCAAGAGTGATCATATCATACCGTGCTTCAAACTCTTTCAAAATGGCAGCCAGGAGCGCAGCGCGATCGATCTCATGATTAACCTCGTGACTGATTGAGGTAATCAAGTGTTTAATGGGTTCATTAAGGTTTTCAACACTGATATTCGCGTCAATACCGATACCAACCAGACAATACCGTACCTTATCTCCATCAGCCCCTAACTCAAGGAGGAGTCCGGCAACCTTCTTGTCACCGATGATGATATCATTGGGCCATTTGATGAGGGCCCCGATATCAAACATCTTTCGCAGAACCCGGGCCACCGATACCGATGCGGCAAGTGTGAGCATGAAGAGATGATCGATCGGAATCTGGGGAGTTAGTACAATAGTAATCCAGATACCCCCGCTTGGAGATACCCAGGCACGCCCCATCCTGCCATATCCACCGGTCTGCTCTTCAGCAATGATCACAAGCCCATGCATTTCCTCGAGATCACCCTGATCAGCGAGGTCTTTTCCATACCAGATCGTGGAGGGAATGCTGTCAAAAAACCGCATCCTTCTCCCAATGACCTTTGTCTTCAGATGTTTGTAGATGACATGCGGTCTGAACTCCATACC
>NZ_JAJRBM010000274.1 GCF_028679455.1 Methanospirillum sp.
ATCGAGTACCTGCAGCGGATCCATACCCTCAGAACAAAATATGGGTTTATGCCCAGGGAGAATAAACAATGACCCATGTTGAGAAGTCACAGAGAAAATTCCTCAAAGCTCTCAAGGAAAAATTTGCTGGTCAGGATGTAGAGTCCCAGAAGACCAGTTTTTACCACTTTGACGGAGTTCACCAATCTCCGCGAAAACGGGAATTTATCAAGATCAACGAGGAGATTGTCAACAAACGAGGTATCTCCATGTATGATCCTGATCACTGTCACCTGGGTGGTATCCCGATGGGGCAGCGGCAGTTGATGACCTATGAGGTTTCCGGAACCGGTACCTTTGTGGAAGGGGATGATCTGCATTTTGTGAACAATTCTGCGATGCAGCAGATGTGGGATGATATCAGGCGTACCATCATCGTCGGGATGGATATGGCCCACAACACACTGCAAAAACGTCTCGGATTAGAGGTTACTCCTGAGACCATCAACGAATATTTGCACATTCTCAATCATGCATTGCCGGGTGGTGCCGTCGTACAGGAACATATGGTCGAGACCAATCCCGGTCTGGTTGATGACTGTTATGTAAAGATCTTCACCGGTGATGATGAGGTTGCCGACCAGATCGAGCCACAGTATCTCCTCAACATCGAGAAACTCTTTCCCAAAAAACAGGCCGAAATGCTGAAGGTTGAAGTCGGCAAATCGATGTATCAGGCAATTCACGTCCCCACCATCGTCGGCAGGGTCTGCGACGGAGGGACGACCAGCCGATGGTCGGCCATGCAGATCGGGATGTCATTCATTGCTGCCTACCGGACCTGTGCAGGAGAAGCAGCAGTAGCCGATCTCTCGTATGCTGCCAAACATGCCGGTGTCATCCAGATGGGTAGTCACCTGCCAGCCCGCCGGGCTCGTGGTCCGAATGAGCCGGGTGGAATAAAATTCGGTCTTTTCAGTGATATCATCCAGTCAAACCGGAAATATCCTGATGATCCTGCAAAAGCAGCTCTTGAGCAGGTTGCTGCCGGTGCGGTTCTGTTCGATCAGATCTGGCTCGGATCCTATATGTCAGGCGGGGTCGGGTTTACCCAGTACGCAACTGCTGCGTACACCGACAACATCTTAGATGATTACACGTACTATGGGATGGACTATCTCAAGGACAAGTACGGGTTTGATTATACCCAGCCTGGCCCTGACAAGACGATCAAACCAACCCAGGATATTGTAAACGATATCGCTACTGAAGTGACCATCTATGGTCTCGAACAGTATGAACAGTTCCCAACCCTTATGGAGGATCACTTTGGCGGGTCCCAGCGTGCTGCAGTTTTGGCCGCAGCATCCGGGATAAGTGTCTCGATGATGACCGGGAACTCCAATGCCGGTCTGAATGGATGGTACCTCTCGATGATTGTTCATAAGGACGCCTGGTCACGGCTCGGATTCTTTGGATACGATCTCCAGGATCAGTGCGGTTCATCGAACTCCCTTTCGATTGAACCTGACCGGGGAGCCATGGGTGAACTGCGGGGTCCGAACTATCCGAACTATGCAATGAACGTCGGTCACCAGGGGGAGTACGCCGCTATTGTGGGGGCTGCCCACTTCGGGCGGGCAGATCCGTTCTGCTATGATCCCAGGGTGAAGATCACGTTTGCGGATCCGTCTTTGAAGTTTGACTTTTCAGAGCCGAGAAAAGAGTTTGCCAGAGGAGCAATCCGGGAATTTGAACCGGCGGGGGAGCGATCCCTGATCATCCCAGCACGATAATATTTTTTTTACTCGTACATGTCCCTGTGCCGGGAGGGGAACCTCCTGGTTATATACATAACATGCAGGATACCAGTTTTTATTAGATCCTCAGTAATAACCATGAGAGGGTTGGGAGTTGTCCCATATTTTACCCCCTGAAACTGGCGAAGAACCAATTTTGAGAATCAATATTTGAACAATCCTACCAACCGGATAAACTTTTCATAATTACCTATAACCTCTATTTTATCAGGATTTTCTCTTTCGTAAGGTTGAAAATTCTGAATTTCATGTAATATTTTTTTCGATGTAATAATTGAAAATCGAGCCAATTGGAGGTACCTAATCCAAACAATCAGTAATCCGAGAGTATTTAGGAGGGTGATGCCAGTTGAAATGAGATAAAAAAAATTCATGTTACCGCTCCCCAAATTCTACATAATCAAGGACTTTCATCTTTCCATGAATAGAAGTCAGATCATCAAGAATGGCACTTTCATTAGAGGAGTGCTTCCCTATAATGATCAATCCCGACCCGTTAATGAGTGTTTTCGCAGAGGTTTTATCATCACTATTGGCCATACGGGATGAGATATATTCGGTATTGTCAAGCAGGCCTGATACGGTAATCTCATCAAATATTGGGCCTATTATCTCCGAGGGATTGAATACACACAATGGTGATTCTATTTCGTCAGGATTTCGGAGATGGTTAGTATATTCATCAATTCCAAGAGATCCGGAACTATTTACCATCGTTGAACTGACAACACCATTGGTGCTCTGTACTTCCCGATCAATTTGTGCCAAATTGGTAGTGAATATACTAATTTTATATGTTTGATTTTTGTCCATTGCTGTGGAATGAGTCCAGTATGACCCATCACAGACTGTTGAAGATGACATCACGTCCCCATTAGAACCACCACAGATTAGAAGATAACTCATCACGAAGAAAACAAACATGAGTTTTTTCATTTTTTTCACCACATTTCACCGATGGAGATAACTAACACGTTTCAATAAATCGTAACAGGAAAACCAAGGATCCAGAAAGGGAGATCCCTGAATTAGAATAATCAAAACTAATTCACGATTATCATAACTACTCCTTTGCGTACTCATCCTCCAATTCATTGAGATGAGAAGACGAACAATGAGTAAAGTCATTTTTGTCACGGAATTTTTTATAAAATTCACCATGTATTATCTCCTGCCCTCAAGGGCATAATGAACTCTTTAGATTACTATTTAGGATTGAGAGACTTTAAAAAAAGAACAAAAAATTTACGTAAATCAGGGGAAATAAAAAAATTGATTGAATTTTTTTAAGATTTTATACCTAATTTTTCTGGTGTTCTCCTGTTCTCAAAATTTTCCTTCCGGGCATTTTTCAAGACTCCCAGGATACCGATCAACGATCCTACACTTTCGAAGTCTTCGGCTTCCCTGATATGTCCAATACAAGTTTGGACACTGATGTCGTGAACAGATCTCAGCATTGGGTCGCATAAAATTGACCTTCTCACGGTTATTTGGGATGTAAATCCCGCTTGGTGGATATGTCTCAAACAAATAAACGATGAATTAAATAATTTCATGAAAATTATCCAATATCCTTGAGGATTGCCCCACCAGGTAGAATTTGATAGCGTTTCCACTGACGATTGGATAAAAACCAAAATTCTACTGTCCCGGGAACTGATCTCACTTTTACCAGTTCTGATAAACGATGAATATCCTCTGCGAATTGAATAATTCCAGGTTTTCGGGATCTTCTGATTCTTATAAACCGAATTTCCACATTGCCCTTCCATGCAATGAGATGAAAAATGGTTTCCGGACCCGTAGTTTTTTCTACCAAGTACCCATTATCCTGGAGGAAATGGCGAGCTGATGAACTGGCAATTCTATCATAGTGCTGATTTGAATTCATCACTCATCCTCAGGAAACAGGATGGATCACCTGGACAGGGTTCATCCGGTCCTTTTTTGCAGATGTAATCTGGATATGTTCCGAAAGATTGCATCCTAAAAAACCGGCACGTATTAGAAGTCATCACCACTCTCCCGGTTCGTTTCCGAAAAGTTCTCGTTGGATGGGGATAGTATAGATGATGATCTCCGTTCTTTGTTGCACATGTGGTAGTGGGTATTCATAGGGCGGGGGTCATTACCAGTCATCTGAATTCTCCTCATCCTGGCTTTTACCTGGATGAATCCATGTTTTCGTGTTCTTTTTTTGTGATTCAAGTAATCACCACAGAACAAAGAGGTCTTCTGCCTCGGAGTCTGCAAGATCGACATCATCAGATCTTTGTAAAAATGTTGCGCTTTATGTTAGAAAAACAGAAGAATCGTAATACTTTTTGATGATCTAATAACATTTACAAAACATACCGACTATCATCAGTATTTGTAGCAATTTTGTTAAATTTCTAGAGTAACTGTGTACGTTTTACTTGTTTTCAATGTGTTAGAATGAATATTCTTGATTTCTATGAAAAATGTTAAAAAATGTTCAATCAATTTGCCCGGATTTATAAATAGTCATCAATAATGGGCTAATTCAATACCCCCCAATCACACCTTTTTAATCGTCGGTATTATTCTGTAAGTGATGAGAACGAATCCACATTTTTCTTCTGAAGAATGTTGCCATCTGGATCTACATATTGTCGACTATTGCCAGTTGCAATGCAAGCATTGTTACCTCAGGCAAGGATCGACTGCAATGCAAATGGAGATGGTTTATGCTATCTGCAGGGATTTCATGAGTACGGATCTTCCAACGTTGCATCGCCGGATTATTCTAAACGGTGGAGATGCCCCCCTTCACCCGGATTTCCCGGAGATCTGCAAATGTATCAGAGAGATTTCCGGGTCGGTGGTTTTCAGTTCCAATGGCATTCTCATCAAAGACGTAATTCATCTGCTTCGAACATCGGATGCGATTCAGATCAGTATTGACGGAGACCAGGATACCCATGACTGTATCCGGGGAACGGGAAATTATGATGTCGCAGTTGAGGCATTACACCTGCTCAATGAACATCAGATTCCCCACAGTCTCTCATTTACAATTCACCGGGAAAACCTGTACTGTCTGGATCATATCATGGATCTTGCCATCCAGACCAAATCCGCTCTTTTGAACATCAATTGTTATTCACCAGTTATTGCTTGTGGCCTTGAGCCGATTTCGTATAACGACTGGATCCGGCTGAAAAAGAAGGCACGAATACATCTTGCCAGGTATGGGATTTCTGTTCCCATCGGATGCACCGAGACCGGCTGTATCGGGGGAATCCTCGGGGTCTCGATCCTTCCGGATGGGACATATTGGGACTGTTCGCGTAATCAGAAGGTGATCGGGAGATATCCGCAGAAGATCGGTGATGTTTTGGATTTGGGTAAGATTGCAGATGGATCGTGTAAAAATCAGTTTGAAACCTGTTTACGGAGAATAAAAAATGAGTAAAGTGTATGTTCTGGGATCCATACCCGGACAAGGAAAGACAACGACTGCGATAGCACTTGCTAAATATTTCAGAAATCAGGGAATGAAGGTTGCCAATCTACAGGCGATAAAGGGAAGACATGATGCCGGATTGTACATGAAAAATGACTGTTATCATTACTCTATCCCCCTGGAAGCAGCAAAAAGCAGGGAATCACTGGCGCAGTGGCTGCCGAAAGACTTTGATATCCATATCATCGAGGTTGGATTTCCCTATTCACCTCTTGGAGCTGCATACATTGACCGGTTTGATCGAGTCAATGAGATTATATCAGCTGAGCACATGGATGACTGGCCAGAGTTTATCAAGGGAAACATGCTGAAATGGTATACATGCTCGAAGATCCTGAAACTCTGGGATCTGTTCCATAGCAGAACGGTGCAACCGGTTATCACGAAAACTGAAGGAGATATCGGAAATCCTTGTGTTGATACCAACCAGGTGATTCATCATGTTGACAGTCTGGTGTACGATGAGATCGAACCGCTGATGGTTCTTCCCCGGAGTGAGAAGAAAGCCATTGCTGTAGGTACATTTCCTGCAGAGTTCTGGGATATTTATCCGGATCTGAAATGGCATCAGTATAACTATTCGGCGTTTACCGAAGCGGTGAAAGGAGGTTCGTATGATCTTGCGATTGTGGGAGGATGTGCAGATCAGTCTGTGAAACTAGATGTGGGAGGGTTTGATCTCCCAGTGATCTGTTACCAGCCATCCGCCTTGTCAGATCGGGTAGAGATGGACACTCATTTCGGGGGGCGAATATCATTGAACCCAGTACAGATGCTTGAGACGATCAAGGCACAACCGGTGGGCACTTCTCTTGCTCCGGCAAATGGTTCATATGGTAGGTTTAGCAACCGGTTCTGGGTGTTTCAGCGGTATTCAGGTGCTGATATCCTGGAAAAGGAAGGAAATGTCCTGTTCTGCAACGGTTGGGTACTGCCCCAGTATCTGATGAGAGAAGGACTTTTGGAGGTGTGAAAATGGGATGGGATGAAGTTCCGGTACTTGATTTAACAATTCAATGTCCATCAGATTCAAACACACCAACTCCGGGACATACCACCCGATCGTTTACTGCAACGACCAATATCAATGCGACGATATCGGCATATCTTCAGAAACAAGGTGAAAGTTCACAGTTTTTACGATCGATCACCGGACAGGCGATTGCCGTTGAGGTGACCATCAACAGGGGGTTAGGAGGGAATTATTTAATTATATTTATCGCTGAAGCCAACGGAATTCAAAAATCGGCGCAATGTTCATGGGTTGTTAAAGACAGTGCACCGGTTATAACCATGACCTGTCCTCCGGCAGGAACACTTGCATCTTCGTACCCGACATTTTGTGCAGCGGTTGATCAGTACGCCAATATCAGTCTATTCTTTGATGGTAGGTTCCAGACTTCGGTATACGGAACGGCATTGTGTTATACCCTACCGTTTATGGCTACGGCAGGAGAACATGTTATTTCGGTGAGTACAGAGAATATCAATGGGTTAAGCCAGGCGAGCTGCAATTGGACAGCAGAAGAAGAAGAGGCTTATTTACAGTTTGTGGAACATCACCCATCATTCAATACACCAATCATGTTAGAAGAGAATGATGGAACATATAATATTTCTCAAGACATATGGGGAGCGGTTAACAGACCCGCATCTGTCGTTCCCCAGTTTGAAAGCACCCATGTTTGGGCTGTCAAGGGTTCTGATCCAGTAACCAGGGTAATTACATTAAATACAACGACTATTGATGGCAATCGTGCGAAAGCAACTGATAATGTCACAGTTGGTGAGGAATGTATTGTAACTGTAACAATGTTGGCCTCTGCTTCAGGCCAGACTGCAACAACAACCTGGCAATTGGTATTCGTCAAGCCGATAGACGGATTGCATGATTCATACGTCTATGTTGACTCCCAGGGGAATGTCCATATCCATATCGGAGCAGACGATCTCCGGTTAATCCAGGCAATAATTACTCTTCTTGGAGAAGCAGGCAGTATCAGGAGTGAAATCGTTTCTGTTGTTGCAAACTCCCTCAATGCACTGCTGGACATATTATCATGGGCTACGATGGGTGACGGGGGGATAAACATCGTCATTCCGAAGACAACTGTTGATGTCTTCAACACCGGAGAAGGAGGAGGGGGAATATCGGTGAATGGGGAGCCTCACCATCTTTCTATTTAAATCCAAAAAAAATCAATATTTTTTTGAAGATGTTGTTATCGTCTTCATCATTATCAGTTCCAATACTACTTGATCCTGGTTCTGGGAAGATAAACACCCATGATGTTTCCGCAGTTTCCTGTTGATGGGTTGCATTAATGTAAACATAATACATACCTTCATCAGCTCCAGTTGTAGCACCAATACCCAGGGTAGATTCATTGTTAAGAAGAAAGGTTGATAATGGCTGAGTAAAATAAAAATGTAATGTTCCATTTGGATAAAGCAGATAGTGAGATTCATTCATACATACATTATCTCCACGGTTCACAATAACAGTAAAAGTATGATCATGGAAGTTAACACCATCATAAGTCTCCATCTTTTTTTCAACAACCGGGTATTGAGGGTCAATTGAGATAAACCTGAACACGTCATTATCTTTTGAGTAACTTTCTTTCTTTTCCGGCATGAACTGCGATTGATTGATACTTTTTGGCAAAGTTCCCGGATTTAATGTAACATCATGGACCACCCATAACCAGGAATGTTCGATCGTTTCTCTTCCATTTGTGGCATTGATCGTAACATTTATAAGTCCGGGGGACTTTGTAAATCCTTTTACTTTTCCTGTGACCGTATCAGTATTGAATGTTAGATTCTTAATTGGATAAGAGAAATTAGTTGGAGGATTAGAAGAGATATACTGTCTAGTGCCGACCATCGAGATATTTTTGTTCTCACTGACCGTAGCCGAGAAGTAATACTCAGATTTCTCTTCTTTCCCATTTTTTTCCAACCATGTTTCAACGATCGGCGTATTTGGATTGAAAGCGAGAAACCTCAAGGAAGAATTCATGTCAGACTGATTTTCAGCGGGTGAAACAAACATCACACCTGGATCTGTGCCCAAGTTTGTTCCAGCAAATACGAGCGGTACTAATAGCAAAAAACCCACTAGTGTGATAGAAAGAAGTTGTAGAAATTTACTCTTCATAATTTTTCCCTCATTATCAAAAATCTCCAAACAGAAACATGCCAATGGAAAAATGAATTTTTATCCAACCAACAATAACACAATATTTTTTATCAGACTTAAAAATTACTATATGTTGTCTGACTGGCGAAGAGGAATTTAGGCTCTTCGTTGTTTTAAGTGGGCAGATTAAAACTGACAAAGATCCATACAACGATTGGTTATCCTTCAAGGGGGATCGTTGTCAGTTTAACGGTTTCAACTCCCTTTTGTGCCATCAACCGTTCTGCTACTTCTTTCACTTCGTGTACACCTCCCCGTACCAGTAGTACCTCTACACACCGGGTATGAGACACATGCGAGTGAAGGGAAGCCTGAATTAATCCCATATAATCATGCTGAATATCAGTAATCGCCGCGATAAGTCCGCGTTGATGGTGATCGTACACAATGGTGATGACACCCTGCCTTTCGCCTGTTAACTCCCCCATCCATTTATAGTACCTGATATAGGATCTGATAGCATCTCTGATGCCTTCTGACCGGGAAGAATATCCTCGTGTTTTCAGAATCTTATCAAAACTATTCAACAAACTGGCCGGAAGAGAAACCCCAATTCGGGAGAGATCATTTTCCTGGATAGTATCGATTTCAGAATCTGAAAATAAATCGGACATGATGATACTATATGAGTCAATTAGTATAATTTAATTCGCATTATGAAAATCAGGATCCTGTGTTAAAACCGCATGATTTTCCCTGAAAAAATCATATTCAGCGAATCAATCACCAGAATCTACTAAAACCGGGGGTTAGAAAAATTATAGCCTGAAAACCCAATATATGCACTGGTAGATCTCTTCTTCCTGGGTTTGTCAGGCATTACATTGAGAATCCTGGTTAATGATAACCGGATCGATACGTTGCTTATAATCAGACAGGCCAATGAGATCATTGTCCGTCTCAGGTGTTTTCAGGAGATAATCTGAAAGGGATGCTTTAGTTTTCATAAACTTGCCAACCAGGATCTGAACCGACATACCCTCTAAAAATTCCACACTGAAATCTGCAACTTTCTCTATCACACTTTCATCA